>NZ_JBLEBI010000318.1:0-3579 GCF_047340315.1 Streptomyces sp. AF1A | reverse complement strand
CCCAGCGAGCCAGCCACAGCGCGTCGCACACCCCTTCGGCGTCCGGATCCAGGCCGGCCTGCCGCAATCGCGCGACGAGCAGGGCAACGAGGTCCCCACCACCGTCTCCGGCCGGCTCCACGCCGGATCCGGGCCCGAAGCCGTGGTCGGGGAGGGAGGTGTGGTCGGGGTCGGAGTCCGGGCCGTGGCGGGCGGTCGCGTCGGACATCGGTGACTCACCTCGGCCGGTCGAGCCGCTGGATGAGCAGGTCGGCGAGGCGCTCGCGACTGGGCGGTGCGGCCGCGTCGGTGAGGTAGATCGCGTTCAGCAACTGGTCGGCGGCGAGGAGTTCGCTGCGGGAGCGCTCCAGGAAGCGGGAGATCAGGTCGTCGCCGGCGCGCGCCGCCTCGTCGCCGAGGTGGGCCCGCACGAAGGTGGCCAGCCGCTTGTGGTCGGGCCGCTCCAGCTCCAGGTGGATGCAGCGGCGCATCAGGGGCGCCGGGAAGTCCCGTTCGCCGTTGCTGGTGAGGACCACGAACGGGAAGGCCCGGCACCGTACCCGGCCGTCGCGGACGCGGACCTTGGTGCCGTCGGCGGTGAGCACCTCCGCCTCGCCGTCCGGCAGCCGGTCCGCCACGCGTTCCAGCTCCGGTATCCCGAACTCGCCCTCCTCCAGGACGTTCAGCAGGTCGTTGGGCAGGTCGATGTCGCTCTTGTCGAGTTCGTCGATGAGCAGGACCCGGGGCGTGTCCGAGGGCAGCAGGGCGGTGCCGAGCGGCCCGAGCCGGATGTAGCTGCCGATGGCCTCGACGGAGCCGGGGGCGCCGGCGGCGCTGCCGTACCCGCCCTGCGCGGCGATCTGGACGTCCTGGAGGCGGGCGATGGCGTCGTAGTGGTACAGCCCGTCCTGGAGGGTGGAGCGGCTGACGATGGGCCAGCGCAGCACCTCCCCGAGCCCCAGTTCGTACGCCACGGAGTGGGCCAGTGTGCTCTTGCCGGCGCCGGGGCTGCCGGTGACGAGCAGCGGGCGGCGCAGATACAGCGCCGCGTTGATCATCTCCAGTTCCTCGGCGCCGGGCCGGTGCAGCTCCGCCAGGTGCCGGTGCGCGCCCAGCCGCCGGTCCCGCGAACCGTCGCCGACGGCCGCCGAGTCCCGGCCGGTGAAGTCCCGCCAGGGCGGCGGCGGGGGCAGCCTGGACATGCCGTCGTGGGGTTCGCCGGCGCCTCGGTAGATGAGCCACTCGCTGGATTCGGTCATGATCCGGTCCTCGTCGTCACTCGTCCGCCAGGGCTGCCGTCGAACGTGCATCACGGTATCGATCCCGAGGACACCTGGTAAGAGGATGTGGCACGGGCAGGGCACGTGGCATCAGGGAGCCTCCAGCAGATCGCCTGTTCCGGGAAGAGGCTGGTGCGGGTCGTCGTACAACAGCGCGATGCCGTCGGCCCAGTAGGCCTCCGGGAGCCCGGCGCGCACCTTCATCCGCAGCCCGTGCACCAGGTCGGGCAGGGACGCGGCGCCGTGCCCGTCGTCGACCGACAGGGTGACCCCCCGGTGGAACTCCCCGCACACGGAGTCCGACCAGTGCCGGGGGCGGCGCCACAGGGCCACGCCGAAGCCCGCGTGCACGATCCTGCCGAGCGCGTCGGCGTCGTCCTCGTAGCGCAGGTCGCCGAAGCGGCACAGCACGGGCACGGTCGGGTGCGCCAGCCGGCGCAGGTCGGCCACGGCCGGCACCGGCCGGCGCACCCCGTCGTCGCAGTCCAGCACCTCGGCCCGGGCGTCCTGGGCGTGCAGCCGCCGCCAGCGGTCCCGCCGTTCGAGGTCGTCGTCCTCCTGGGCGACCCACTGCCCGAAGTCCACGCTGCCGGCGAGCAGTTGGTCGCGGTCGGAGCAGCGTACGACGACGGGGCGCTGGGCGCCCAGGGGCGGATCGTCCGGCCCCAGCCGCCACTCGTCCACGGGCAGACCGAGCAGCAGGTGCGGCAGCGCCACGTGCAGGGCCACGGGCCGCCCGGGTTCGTCACAGCGGCGGAAGGCCTCGGCGAGTGGCGCGGCGGTGCGCGCGGCGAGGTCGTCCAGGGGGGTGCGCTCGACCTCGTCCAGCCGGGTCACCTCCCCGTCGGGCCGGGTCACACAGACCGCCCAGTCGCAGCGGTCGGGTTCCCAGCCCCGGCGCTCCACCTCCAGCAGCACGGACGGCTCCTTGCCGGGGGCCCGCGCGGAGTCCGGCGGGGTGGTGCGGGCGGAGTTGTCGAGCACTGGGCCGGACCGCGGGTCGAACACCTGGTCGGGGGCGTCGGGCAGCCGGGGAGGGGGCGCCCCGGGCAGCAGCACGACGGACGTACGGCGGCGCACGCCGAGCCACTCCGCCCGGCGCCGGGCGAGGGCGTTGCGGTAGCCGCTGTCCAGGCTCGTCGCGGCCTGCTTCACCCAGTCCCACAGGGCCTGTTCGGCGGCGAACGCGCTCGGGGTCGGCGGGCGGTCGGCCGCCATCACCGCCATCGCGTAGTCGAGGACGAGCCGGAGGCATCCTCCGTGCCGCACGTTCTCGTACAGCACGCCGAGTCCGTCCCGCCAGCCGCGCGGGGCGGGCGTCAGGTACGGCAGCCGGAAGTTCGGCAGGGAGTCCAGCAGGTCGAGCAGGCCGCGGGTGCTGGCGGGCGGTGGCAGGTCGGCCAGCCGGCCCAGCAGCTCGCTGCGCTCGTGCGGGGTGAGCGTCCGGCCGGGCCGCGCACCCAGCTCGCCCTGGACGTCGGCCCAGGTGGGGCGCCTGGACTCGGAGGGCTGCTGCCGGTCGCGGTGGTAGCGGTCGTGGGCGTGGAAGACCGCCTGGTAGACGTCGTCGTGTTCGCTGCGCACCGCGTCCTGGGGCGCCCGCAGCGTGCGCAGCCGCTCGATGCCGGTGGAGGTGCCGCCCGAGCCGTGGTCGGCACGGGACTTCAGCACACCCACGACCTCGCCGCGCACCGGGTCGACCACCGGCCCGCCGGAGACGCCGGGCGGCAGGTCGTTGTGGCCCAGCCGCATCTGCGCCCCCTCCGACCAGCCGCCGATGGTGCCCTGCACGGTCAGGAACCCGTCCAGGATCTGCAGCCGGCCTCCGGTGACGGTCCAGCCCGCGTAGTACACGCGGCCGTCGCTGAGGAGCGCGGCGGGCCGCTCCGATACGTACACGCAGTCGTGGCCGACGGGCCGGCGCAGCCGGACGAGCGCGAGGTCCGGGGCCGGCCAGCTGCCCCGTACGACCCCGTCCACCCGCTCCGGCAGGGTCGCGGCGACACGGCCCGGGACGGCGGACGGGCCGTGCCCCGGGCGGGTCTCGTAGACCACCTCGACCTCGCCTCCCCCCTCGCCGTGTATCACGTGTGCGCAGGTCAGAACCCAGTTCGGGGCGATGAAGAAACCGCTGCCGAGGAAGGTGCCGGGCTCGTCCAGGGCATACCCGACACCTGTGCGATGAATGCGCACGGTCGCTGTCATGACGAGTTCACGCAGCGCATGCCGGGCAGCGTCCAGCCCGCCCGGTGCGCCCCCGTCGTTCGGCTCCGTCATGCCTCGCCCCCGGCCCCGTCGCCCGGAGCCCCTCCGTGCACCG
>NZ_JBLEBI010000317.1:0-3662 GCF_047340315.1 Streptomyces sp. AF1A | reverse complement strand
TCGGCCAGCGAGAGGTCGGCGACCTTGAAGTCCTGTCGGTTCTCGACAGTCGTCATTACGAGCTGCTCCTCGGTATCGGGTCGAGGTGGGTACGGCTGGTCTGCGCGGCGGCGGACACACGTGGTGTCCGAGAAGAGGACACTGGCATGCCCACGTACGCGCAGCGCAGTCCGTCGGAGGCCCTCTCTCCCTCGGTCGGCCCGTCCGGGACCGCCCGACCGCCATCAGCAGCGACGTCTGGCTCCGTCCCAAGCTACACCGGACGACCCGGTCGTCCCCAGTCCGCCTCCGGATGCTTCGAGCCGACCGGAGGGCGGTGGTGCGCCGTCGCGCGGTCGGTCAGTGCCCGACGGCGTGCGGGTTGGGGCCGCCGGGGGTCGCCTCCGGGTCCGGGCCCTTGGCGGCCTCGGCCTCGCTGTAGATGTCCGGTTCCAGGTAGATGACGCGGGCGATGGGGACGGCATCGCGGATGCGGGCCTCGGCCGCGTTGATGGCGCTTGCGACCTCGGCTGCCGTGTCGTCGTGCCGGACGGCGATCTTGGCGGCGATCAGCAGCTCCTCGGGGCCGAGGTGCAGCGTGCGCATGTGGATGACGCCGGTGACCGTGCGGCCGTCGACCATCGCGGTCTCGATCTGCTTGACCACGTCGGTGCCTGCGGCCTCGCCGAGCAGCAGGGACTTGGTCTCGGCGGCCAGGACGAGGGCGATGCAGACGAGCAGGACACCGATGCAGACGGTGCCGATGCCGTCCCAGACGGCGTCGCCGGTGATCACGGTGAGACCGACGCCGAGCAGGGCGAGGACGAGGCCGATGAGTGCGCCGAAGTCCTCCAGCAGGACGACGGGCAGCTCGGGCGCCTTGGCGCGGCGGATGAACTGTGCCCAGGACAGCGCGCCGCGCAGCTCGCTGGACTCCTTGATGGCCGTGCGGAAGGAGAAGCCCTCGGCGATCACCGCGAACACGAGGACGCCCACCGGCCAGTACCAGTGCTCCAGTGCGTGCGGGTGGCTGATCTTCTCGTAGCCCTCGTAGATGGCGAACATGCCGCCGATGGAGAAGAGGACGATCGAGACGAGGAAGGCGTAGATGAAGCGCTCGCGGCCGTAGCCGAAGGGGTGCTGCGGGGTGGCTTCGCGCTGTGCCTTCTTGCCGCCGATGAGCAGCAGGAACTGGTTGCCGGAGTCGGCGAGCGAGTGGACGCCCTCGGCGAGCATCGAGGAGGAGCCGCTGAACGCGAATGCCACGAACTTCGATGCCGCGATCGCGAGGTTGGCGCCGAGTGCCGCCACGATCGCCCTGGTACCGCCTGACGCGCTCATGTGTCCGCGTTGTCCCTTCGCCTCTGTCGCGCTCGTCCGCCCATGCCGTCCGGACGGGTTCCGGCTTTGCCCGGCCTTTGCCGGTGGGCCATTCTTGCAGCCCGGCCGGGCCCTGGCGCGTCAGGTATCCACAGTCGCGGTCATACGATCACAGTGGCGCGGAAGATGGTGCCCGCGCCCGAGATCTCGGCCTTCTCGTCCGCGGGGACGAAGACGGACCGGCCCGGGCCCAGCCGGTGCTCGCCCGCCGTCACGGAACCGGCCGTGCAGAGCAGGATCTGCGGGGTGTCGCGGGTGAGGTCGTGCGCGGCGCCGCCCTCGGACAGGACGTACCGGGACAGGCGGAACTCGTCGATCGGCGTCTCGTAGACCTCCTCACCGCCCGCGGACGCCTCCGGGCGCAGCACGCCCGGCTCGCTCGCCTCGAACCGGACGATGCGCAGCAGTTCCGGGACGTCGACGTGCTTGGGGGTCAGGCCGCAGCGCAGGACGTTGTCGGAGTTGGCCATGATCTCGACGCCGAGGCCGCTGAGGTAGGCGTGCGGGATGCCGGCGCCGAGGAACAGGGCCTCGCCGGGCTGCAGCCGGACGTGGTTGAGGAGCATGGCCGCGATGACGCCGGGGTCGCCCGGGTAGTGGTGGGCGAGGTCGGCGTAGGGGGCGTGGTCGCCGCCGAGGCGGGTGCAGGCGGCGGTGGCCTCGGCCACCGTGCGGGCCATCTCCCGCGGGTCGGCGGTGAGGATCGCGGTGAGGACCTCGCGCAGGGCCGCGTCCGCGGGGTGGGCATGCAGCAGGTCGACGTACGGCTTGAGCGAGTCGACGCCGAGCCCGGCGAGCAGGCCGGCGGCCTGGACGGGGTCGCGGAAGCCGCACAGGCCGTCGAACTCTGTGAGCGCGCAGATCAGTTCGGGCTTGTGATTGGCGTCCTTGTAGTTGCGGTCCGGAGCGTCCAGCGGGATGCCGCGCCGCTCCTCGTCCGCGTAGCCGTCCCTGGCCTGCTCGAGGTCGGGGTGCACCTGCAGGGACAGGGGCGCGCCGGCGGCGAGGATCTTCAGCAGGAACGGCAACTGCGGGCCGAACTTCGCGACCGTCTCGGCGCCCAGCTCGCCCTTGGGGTCGGCGTCGATGACGTCGACGAGCGTGCCGCGCGCGGTGCGCGACGGCGCTCCCGGGTGGGCGCCCATCCACATCTCCGCCTGGGGCTCACCGGTCGGCTCCACACCGAGCAGGTGCGGGATGGCGGTGGGGGAACCCCAGGCGTAGGGGCGGATGGCGTTGTCGAGGCGGTCCATGTCTTCTCTGTCTCCGTAGGTACGCGGCTCAGCCTGCGCCGGCGCCGGGGGGCGCGGTGCCGGTGGGGGCGCGGGTGGCCCGGCCCGTGGCCGGATCAGGCCCCGGAAGCGAGCGCCAGGTAAACGGCGGCGAAATCCGTGACGGCGATCAGTTCCGCGAGGGACTCCAGCTCGCCGCCCTCCTCAGGTTCGAGTTCGCTGATCGGCGTGTCGTGGCTGAGGGCCAGGTCGCGGGCCGCGGTCGCGGCGGTGAGTCCGCCGATGGGGCGGTCGCGCAGCAGCACCACGCGCGCGTGCAGCGCGGGCGGCTCCTCCACGCGGTCGCGGAAGAAGTCCTCCGGGTCGGCGCTGGCCGCGAGCGGGCCGGCCAGCAGGGCGCTGTGCGTGGCGAGCGCCTCGGGGAGCTCGGCGACGACGGCGGGCCGGCCGGCGAGTTCGGCGAGGGCGGCGGCGAACCGGCGGCCCGCCGGGCCCCCCGAGGGTCCTTCGGTCCACACCACGGGCAGCGCGTCGGCGAGCTCGGCGGCGAGGGTCTTGGCGGGGTTGCTGTAGGTCGCGATGGCTGGACCGCAGCGCTCGGCGATGTGGTCGAGGCGGTCGGCGATCTTCTCCAGGTCCTCCGGCGGGGCGTTGAGCAGGCCGACGCGGTCCAGGAGGGCCAGCAGCGGGGTGAGCAGGGCCCAGAAGACGCCCGGGGAGGACGCGGCGAGCGGTTCCTCCTGGTCGTACGGTGCCGTGGCCATCGGTACGAACAGTCCGTGCGCGCCGGCGACCGCCTCGGCCAGGGGGGTGCCGGCCGGGGCCACGGCCACCACCGTGACGCCCCGGCGGTAGGCCTGGTCGGCGAGGAGGGAGAGGCTGGGTTCGGTGCCGTCCGGGGTGGCGAACAGGAGCAGGTCCACGGATCCGGCCCAGCCGGGAAGTTCCCAGCGCAGGGCGCCCGCGGCCGGGGCGACCCCGGTGGGTGCCAGGCGGACCACCGGGCTGCCGGGGCCGGCCAGCGTGCCGAGGAGGTCGGCGGTGTGCGTGGCGGCGGCACCGGGGCCGGCG
>NZ_JBLEBI010000316.1:0-3687 GCF_047340315.1 Streptomyces sp. AF1A | reverse complement strand
GTCCCGGGCCCCGCACGGGCCCCTGAACGCCCGCGTCCTCACCCAGCGCGCCGCTCTGCGCGCCCTCGGTATCACCGGCGCACGCCCCCCGCTCGCGCTGGCCTCCACGGACCCCTCGGCCTATGTGCGCGCCCTCGCGAGCGCCGGGGAGGCCGCCGAGCTCACGGCCCCGGGCGGCCTCGGCGACTTCCGCTGGCTGCTCCAGCCGGTCGGCATCGCGGACCCGCTCGGCTGAGCCCGGCAAGGGCCTACTTGTCGATGTCGCCGACCACGAAGAACATCGAGCCCAGGATCGCCACCATGTCCGCGACCAGCGTGCCGGGCAGCAGCTCGGTCAGGGCCTGGATGTTGTTGTACGACGCCGAGCGCAGCTTGAGCCGGTACGGGGTCTTGTCGCCCTTGCTGACCAGGTAGTAGCCGTTGATGCCGAGCGGGTTCTCGGTCCACGCGTACGTGTGCCCCTCGGGCGCCTTCAGCACCTTCGGCAGGCGCTGGTTGATCGGCCCGGGCGGCAGCGCGGCCAGCCGGTCCAGGCAGGCGTCGGCGAGGTCGAGGGCGTTGTGGGTCTGCTCCAGGAGGACCTCGAAGCGGGCGAGGCAGTCGCCCTCGCCCCGGGTGACGACCTTCAGGGTGTCCTGCAGGTCGCCGTAGGCCAGGTACGGCTCGTCGCGCCGCAGGTCGAAGTCGACGCCCGAGGCGCGCGCGACGGGCCCGCTCACGCCGTAGGCGTGCACGGCCTCGGGCGTGAGCGCCCCCACGCCGCGGGTGCGGCCCCGGAAGATCTCGTTGCCGAGCACCAGGTCGTCGAAGACGTCCATGCGCGAGCGGACGGCCGCGACGACGGCACGCGCGCGTGCGGTCCATCCGGCGGGCAGGTCCTCCTTGAGGCCTCCCACGCGGTTGAACATGTAGTGCATGCGCCCGCCGGAGACCTCCTCCATGACGTTCTGGAGCACCTCGCGCTCGCGGAACGCGTAGAACACCGGGGTGATCCCGCCGAGCTCCAGCGGGTAGGAGCCGAGGAACATCAGGTGGTTCAGCACCCGGTTCAGCTCGGCGAGCAGCGTGCGGGTCCACACCGCCCGCTCGGGGACCTCCATGCCGAGCATCCGCTCCACGGCGAGGACCACGCCCAGCTCGTTGGAGAACGCCGACAGCCAGTCGTGGCGGTTGGCGAGCATGATGATCTGCCGGTAGTCGCGCGCCTCGAAGAGCTTCTCGGCGCCCCGGTGCATATAGCCGATCACCGGCTCGGCGCGCACGATGCGCTCCCCGTCCAGCACGAGCCTGAGCCGCAGCACGCCGTGCGTGGACGGGTGCTGGGGGCCGATGTTGAGCACCATGTCGGTGCTCTCCGCGGCACCGCCGATCCCGACCGTGGTCTCCGTCATAGGAGTCATGGCTCCCAGTCTCCCCTACGTACGCTGGGCCCATGGAGACGGGGAGCCGGGACGGGACCGGGATACCGGGGGACGAGACGATGTGGCGGGGGCTGCCGCCCGGGCTGCTGCGGATGCGCCGGCTGCTGCTGGTGGCGTGGACGGGCCTGCTGACGGTCGCCACCGGGCTGCTGCCGGGCCTGCTGGCAGGCCCCGCGTGGGCGGCCCTCGCGCTGGTGCCTCTGGCGTGCGCCGCCTGGGGCTGGCGGCTGCTGGGGCGCAACTGGCGCTCGTGGCGGTACGCCGAGCGCGCCGACGACCTGCTGATCAGCCGCGGTGTGCTGTGGCGCGAGGAGACGGTGGTGCCGTACGGGCGGATGCAGCTGGTGGAGGTCACCTCCGGGCCCGTGGAGCGGCGCTTCGGGCTGGCGACCGTGCAGCTGCACACGGCGGCCGCCGCGACCGACGCGACGATCCCGGGCCTGGACCCGGCCGAGGCGGAACGGCTGCGCGACCGGCTCACCGAGCTGGGCGAGGCCCGATCGGCGGGCCTGTGACCACCGCGGAGCCGGACGAGGGCATAGACCGGGGCGTAGGCGAGGGCGTGGACGAGGGTATGGCGGAGCGCCCGTCCGTCGCGGAGCGGCGGCTGCACCCGGTCACCCCCTTCCGCCGGGCGTGGGCGCCGGTCGCCGTGCTCGCCGGGTGGGCGGTGCACGACCCGAACGGGGCGCAGCAGCAGCTGACGAGACTGACCGGAACCATGCTGCTGCTGGGGCTGGCGGTGCTGGTGCCGCTGGCCGGTCTCTACGGCTTCCTGTCCTGGTGGTTCACCCACTTCGCGGTCACCGGCGGCGAACTGCGCATCCGCACCGGGCTGCTGTTCCGGCGCACCGCGCACATCCGGCTGGAGCGCATCCAGGCCGTGGACGTCTCCCGGCCGCTCCTCGCGCGCGTGGCCGGCGTCGCGAAGCTGCGGATCGATGTCGTCGGAGCCGACAAGAAGGACGAGCTCGCCTTTCTGGGCGAGCAGGAGGCGCGCGCCCTGCGCGCGGAACTGCTGGCGCGCGCGGCGGGTTTCACGCCCGAGACCGCGCAGGAGGTGGGCGAGGCGCCGGCGCAGCAGCTGCTGCACGTGCCCCCGCGCGCGCTGGCCGGCTCCCTGCTGCTGACGGGCGCGACCTGGGGGTCGCTGTGCGCCGCGCTCGTCCTGCCGTCCGTGCTGTGGTACGCCACCCACAACCTGTGGACGGTCGCCGCCACCGCCCTGCCGCTGCTCGGCGCCGCCGGCGCGAGCAGCGCGGGACGGTTCGTCGCCGAGTTCGACTGGACCGTGAGCGCGTCCCCGGACGGGCTGCGCATCGACCGCGGGCTGCTCGACCGCGCGCACGAGACCGTGCCGCCGGGCCGGGTGCAGACCGTGCGGATCGTGGAGCCGCTGCTGTGGCGGTGGCCCGGCTGGGTGCGGGTGGAACTGCACGTGGCCGGGTCCGCGAACTCGGTGCTGATACCGGTCGCCCCGCGCGCGGTCGCCGAGTCGGTCGTCGCGCGCGTGCTGCCCGGCATGACGGCGCCTCAGCAGCTGTCGCCGTCGCCGCGGCGGGCCCACTGGTGCCTGCCGGTGTGGTGGCGGGGGCACCGGCTCGCCGTCACCGACACGGTGCTCGCCACCCGGTACGGCCTGCTGAGCCGCCGGCTCTCGCTGGTCCCGCACGCCAAGGTGCAGAGCGTACGGCTGACCCAGGGGCCCTGGAAGCGCCGCTGGGGACTGGCCGACGTCCACGTGGACACCGGCGCCGGCAAGACCGTCACGGCCCGTCTGCGGGACGCCGGTGAGGCCGCGCGGCTGCTGCACGAGCAGGCGGAGCGGTCCCGCACCGGGCGCCAAGACGCCCGGCCGGACCGGTGGATGACCGGATGACACCGGGCCCGGCCCCCGCGAGGGGAGCCGGGCCCGGTGTGCGGAGCCGGTGGTCAGCGGACTCAGGAGGCCGCGCTGCGCAGCCCCTGGACGTCGATCTGCTCCGTCTCGTCGTGCGCGGTCAGGTCGATGACCTGCCGCCCGACGCCGCGCGACCGCTCGTCGGCCGGCTTGAACTCCGCCTCGGCCTCCGCCTTGTGCACCGCGAGGGCCTCCTGCCCGACGACGTCGGCGAGGTCCTCGTTCTGCACGGAGTCCAGCGCGGCCTTCGGGGTGCCCTTCTGGGTGCCGAAGAAGTCGAACCCGCCCTCGACCACCGGGCGCCGGACGGGCGCCGGCACGACGGCCACCGCGGTCGGGACGGTGAAGTGACCTCCGGGCTGCTGC
>NZ_JBLEBI010000315.1:0-3711 GCF_047340315.1 Streptomyces sp. AF1A | reverse complement strand
CCTGGAGGTGGCCGACCTCAGGGGCGGGGCGGGCAGCCGGGCGAGCGGAGTGCCGGGCTCGGCCGCGCTCACCGCGACCGTGACCCGGCAGGCGCCGCCGCGCAGCCGGGCCGGATCGACGTCCAGGCCGTCGTCGCGCAGCCGCACGCCGGGCGCGTGCGGCTGGTTGTAGAACACGAAGTCGCCGTCCCCGCCGACCTTTCCGTCCGCGCCCGTGACGAGCGCGGACACGTCGAACGGCCCGGCAACCCGCAGCCGCAGCGCGCCGGCGGGAAGGGGAAGATTGCCCCCGGGCACCAGCTCGCTCGTCACACCGGGTACAACGCTCGGCGCGCCCGCACGGGTTCCCGCGGGCCGGCGTCAGGACCGCGGTGCCGTGCTGGTGCGCGGCTCCGCGTCCACGCCGCGCTCGACGAGCGGCGCGGAGTCCCGCGGCGCCTTCGGCGCCGTGCCGCAGAACGCCGGCTCCAGGGTTCGCGCGAGCGTGTTGAGCACGGTGGCGTTGTTGGAGGTGGTGGCGACGGCCGTCAGGCTGCGGCGGCCGTCCTTCGTGGTGAACGCGTACGTGTAGTAGCCCTGGACCACCCCCGTGTGCCCGTAGACCGAGACACCGCACGGCAGATCGCGGCGGCGCAGCCCGAGTCCGTACGCCGTCGAGCTGTCGACCCGGGAGAAGCGCTCCATCTCCGCCAGCCGGGCCGGCGACAGCAGCCTGCCCCCGAGCAACGCGCCGTAGAAGGCGTCGAGATCGCGCGCGCTGGAGATGATGGCGCCCGCGCTCTGCGCCCAGGAGACGGTCTGGGCGGTCGCGTCGACCAGCGGGCCGCCCGGTGTGTCGGGGGTGAGGTACCCCCGGGCGAACCTGCCCGGGATCCGGGTGTCGGGGTGGACGTAGAACGTGTCGCGCAGCCCCAGGGGCTTGAAGATGCGGTTCTCGTACTCGGTGCGCACCGAGTGCCCCGTGAGCTTCTCGATGAGCAGGCCCGCGACCACGAAGTTGGTGTTGGAGTACGCGTAGGCGGCGCCGGGCTCGTTGGTGAGGGGCTTCTTCAGGGACAGCGCGATCAGCCCGCGGTAGGAGAACACCTTGTCGCGCACGGCCTCGAAGCCGGACACGGTCTTGGCGAACATGTCGTTGGTGTAGTCGTACAGGCCGCTGCGGTGGTTCAGCAGCATGCGGACCGTGATCCGGTCGTCCGGCAGCAGCTTGGGCAGATAGCGGTTGACGGGCTCGTCGAGCACCAGCCGGTGCTCGTCGACGAGTTGCAGCAGGACGACGGCCGAGAAGCTCTTGGTGACGCTGCCGACGCGGAAGCGGTCGTCGGCGGCGGCGGCCCGCCCGGTGCTCGCGTCGGCGACTCCGCTCGCGATCCGGTAGGTCGTGCCGTCGTCGTCGAGCCGGGCGAGCGCGCCGGGCGCGCCCTGGGCCACCGCCGACCGCAGCACCGCGGCCATGCCCGCGCTGTCGGGCACCGGCAGCGGTGCCCGGGCCGGGGACTTCGGCTCCCCGGTCGCGGCCCGCGCCGGCCCCGCGAGGAGCGACAGCACGACCGCTCCGAGGACCGCGCCCCTGCTCACCGTGGCTGAGACCATCGGGCACCCACTCCCATCGAGACGACTTCTGATGCGACGTCGGTCACATTCAGGCCTGGGAACCTAGGGGATCGGGGCGTCGTCTCCACAGCCGACACACAGTTGGTCATTCGGCGATCACTCTCTGGCGCGCATTTGTAAAAGATTGCCATAGAAGGTCGCGAAATGGATCATTCCGGCTTTACGTGTACATGACTAGTCCGCAAGGGTGACTTCTCGGGGCCCGACCAGCCTCCGTGGTGCAGAACCGCGCCATGCCTCAAGGCGGTTGGCGACCCACCGCCTTCGCACGAAGGAACCCTGATCAGATTGCGTAGACCCCACATACGCTCGGTGGCGGTCGCCGTCGCGGTGACGACGGCTGCCACGGGCCTGGCCGGCACGGCCTTCGCGGGACCCTCCACGACGGGGGTGGAGCGGCCCGCCGCGTCCGCCACGAACACCACCGCGGTGGTGGCGGCGGCGCGCACCGCGGCCTTCGCCCATGCCTCGGCCACCGGTGTCTCCCAGGGCGACGAACTGCACGCCCAGGACGTCATGCTGGACCCCGAGGGCGCCCGGCACGTGCGTTTCGTCCGCACCCACGACGGCATGCCCGTGCTCGGCGGTGACCTCGTCGTCCACCTCGACCACAGGCTCGCCTACACCGGCGTCACCCGCGCGGCCGACCACGCAGTGAAGCCGGCCACCACGCGGGCCGAGGTGACCGCGGCCCAGGCCGCCGCCAAGGCCGCCGAGGCCGCCAAGGGCGACGCGGGCACCGCCCGGCTCGTCGTCGACGCCCGCGGCGGCACCTCCGCGCTCGCCTACCAGGTGACCGTGACCGACCGGAACGGCACGAACACCGTCGTCGTCGACGCCGTCACCGGCAAGGTGCGCAGCAACACCCCCGACAGCGACGAGTTCCTGTCGCCGAAGCTGCTCGCCGCCCTGCACCGGCGCGGCGAGAGCGCCGACCCGGCCACCGGCACCGGCTCCGCCCCCGCCGCCGGCCTGCTCGGCTCGGGCGTCTCCGGCGCCGCGCACTACCCGTCGGCCGCGAAGGGCACCGGCAAGACCCTCTTCGTCGGCAGCGTCGGCCTCACCACGACGCAGACCTCGCGCGGCCACTACCAGTTCGCCGACCCGAGCCGGTACGGCACCGAGGTGCGCGACGCCAAGGGCAAGTACACGGAGAGCTTCGGCGCGGGCTCCAAGTTCACCAGCACCACCAACGTGTGGGGCAACGGCGCGACCTCCAGCCGGGCCAGCGCCGCCGCCGACGCCCAGTACGGCATCACCGAGACCCTGGACTTCTACAAGAAGGTCTTCAGCCGCAAGGGCATCGCCAACAACAGCAAGGCCGCCCACGGGCTGGTCCACTGGGGCAGCAAGGTCGCCAACGCCTTCTGGGACCCGACCTGCGCCTGCATGCTGTACGGCGACGGCGACGGCAAGACCTTCAAGAAGCCGCTCGTCGTGCTGGACGTCACCGGCCACGAGCTGACCCACGGCGTGGTGGACGCCACCGCCAAGCTGGAGCCGACCTACGTCGACTCCGACGGCAACCAGTACGGCGAGCCCGGGGCGCTGAACGAGTCCCTGGCGGACATCTTCGGCTCCAACGTCGAGTTCTTCGCCAACAACAAGAAGGACACCCCGGACTACCTGATCGGCGAGAAGCTGGGCCTCGCGCAGAAGTTCCTGCGCCGCCTGGACCACCCGTCGCTCGACAAGCTCGAGGGAACCGTCGACTACTGGTCGCCGGACACCTACTACACCGAGGTGCACGCCGGTTCCGGTGTCTCCTCGCACGCCTACTACCTCCTCGCGGAGGGCAGCGGCAAGAAGAAGATCGGCAGCGTCACCTACAACTCGCCGACCTACAACCACTCCCCGGTCAAGGGCATCGGCCGCACCAAGGCGACCGCCATCTTCTACCGTGCGCTGACCCGCTACATGGTCTCCACGACCGACTTCCACGACGCGCGCACCGCGACGCTGAAGGCGGCCAAGGACCTGTACGGCGCGAAGAGCACCGAGTACAAGACGGTCGACAAGGCGTGGGCCGCGGTCAATGTGACCGCCGCCAACACGCCGGCCGCGCGCCGCTGAGCGACGGCTGCACCGACCGCGCAC
>NZ_JBLEBI010000314.1:0-3727 GCF_047340315.1 Streptomyces sp. AF1A | reverse complement strand
CGGTGGAGCCACCGGAGGTGAAGGGGTTGTTGCCCGGACGCGGACCGGCCGGACGGGCACCCGGACGCGGGCCCTGGCCACCGGAGCGCGGGGCACCCTGGCCCGGACGGGCCTGGCCCTGACCGGAAGCCGGACGGGAGCCGCCGGGCTTGGGGGCGCCGGGACGGGCGCCGGGACGCGGACCCTGCGCGGCCGGGGCCTGCGGGGTCTGGGCGGCCGGGGCCGGCGGAGCGGTGAACTCCGGAGCGGCCGGGGCCGGACGCGGTGCGGGCTTGGGGCCCGGAACCGGACGCGGACCAGGGGTCGGCGCGGGCGCCACGGGAGCCGACGGGGCGGGCTGCTGGGCAGCCGGTGCCGTCGCGGGCTTGGGCGCCGGCTTCGGGGCAGCCGGACGATCCCCCACCGGCTTGACGCCGTGGGAGGTGCCTCCGGCCTGCGCCGGAGAGGGCGCGGCCGGCCTGGGGGCGGCCTTGCGCGGGGCGGGCTTCGCGGCGGACCTGCCGTTGCCACCGCCCTGGAAGGCGTCGGTCAGCTTGCGTACTACGGGCGCTTCGATGGTCGAAGACGCCGAACGGACGAATTCACCGAGTTCCTGGAGCTTGGCCATGACGACCTTGCTCTCGACACCGAACTCCTTGGCGAGTTCGTAGACCCGGACCTTAGCCACTTCGCTCCTTTGAGGTCCGGGTTGAAGCCGGACCGTCGCTAGTTCATGGGCGTACTCATCGCGTACTCATCGAGTGCTCATCGCAATCTCGACCTGCTTTCGACTCGCGAGGTACCAGGCCGCGCGGGGTTCCGCGCGGCACGTCTTACGGTGTTGCCTGCTCGGCAACTGTTGTCTGCTCGACGTATCGGCGCAACGCCTTTGTGTCGAGCGCTCCCGGGGCGCGCAGTGCCCGCGGCAACACCCGACGGCGTACCGCCTGGTCGAGACAGACCAGGGCGGGGTGTACATACGCACCCCGGCCGGGCAGCGTACCGCGAGGATCGGGGACGCACGCGTCCTCGATCTTCACGATCCGCAGGAGATCGTTCTTGGCCGCCCGCTCCCGGCACCCCACACAGGTGCGTTCAGGGCATGCTCGGGCGTGCGTCCGGCCAGACACGGTTAAGTCTACCTCCCCGTACCGACCTCACCCCTTTGGGGCAAAGATCGAACGGCTGTTGTCGTAAACCTGTCCTTGATCAAGCGACCTGGGGCGTGGATCTATTCCCCGGCCTGTTCCCCGGCCTGCTCCGCGGCCTGCTCGGTGTCCGGCCGGATGTCGATCCGCCAGCCGGTGAGCCGGGCCGCGAGGCGGGCGTTCTGCCCCTCCTTGCCGATGGCCAGCGACAGCTGGTAGTCCGGCACGGTCACCCGGGCGGAGCGGGAGGTCATGTCGACGACCTCCACCTTGCTCACCCGAGCGGGTGACAGGGCGTTCGCCACCATCTCGGCCGGGTCGTCCGACCAGTCGACGATGTCGATCTTCTCGCCGTTCAGCTCGCCCATCACGTTGCGCACCCGGCCGCCCATGGGGCCGATGCAGGCGCCCTTGGCGTTCAGGCCCGGGCGGGTGGACCGTACGGCGATCTTGGTGCGGTGACCGGCCTCGCGGGCGATGGCCGCGATCTCCACCGACCCGTCGGCGATCTCCGGCACCTCCAGGGCGAAGAGCTTCTTCACCAGGGCGGGGTGGGTGCGCGAGAGGGTCACGGAGGGGCCGCGGACGCCCTTGGCCACCCGGACGACGTACGACCTCAGGCGCATGCCGTGCGGGTACGTCTCGCCCGGCACCTGCTCCTGCACCGGCAGGATGGCCTCCAGCTTGCCGATGTCGACGAGCACGTTCTTCGGGTCGCGGCCCTGCTGGACCACCCCGGTGACGATGTCGCCCTCGCGGCCCGCGTACTCGCCGAGTGTCGCGTCGTCCTCGGCGTCGCGCAGCCGCTGCAGGATGACCTGCTTGGCGGTGGTGGCGGCGATCCGGCCGAAGCCGGACGGGGTGTCGTCGAACTCGCGGGGCTCCTGGCCCTCCTCGAGGTCCTCGGGGTCCTCCTTCGCCCACACGGTCACATGCCCGGTCTCCCGGTTGAGCTCCACGCGCGCGTGTCGGCGGCTTCCCTCGGTGCGGTGGTAGGCGATGAGGAGGGCCGACTCGATCGCCTCGACCAGCAGGTCGAAGGAGATCTCCTTCTCCCGAACCAAGCCCCGCAGGGCGCTCATGTCGATGTCCACGGCTACGCCTCCTCCTCTTCCTTCATGTCCTTCTTGTCCTTGCGGTTGAACTCGACCTGCACGCGCGCCCTGGCGATCTGCGGGAAGGCGAGTCTGCGGGGCGTGGCCTTGCGGCCCTTGACCCCGGGCACCTCGACGTCGAGGCCCTCGTCGTCGACCTTCAGGATGCGCGCGACCAGCTCGCCGCCCTCGGTCAGCTGGAACTTCACGAGCCGGTCGGTGGCGCGCACGTAGTGCCGGTGCTCGGTGAGGAGGCGCTCCGCGCCGGGGGTTCCGACCTCCAGGTCGTACGCGCCCTCGCCCATCGCGTTGGTCTCGTCGAGCTTCGCCGAGAGCGCACGGCTCACATCGGCGATCGCGTCCAGATCCGCTCCGGCGTCGGAGTCGACGACCACGCGCAGCACCCGCTTGCGTCCGACGGAGTCGACGGCGATCTCCTCGAGATCCAGCCCCTGGGAGGTGACGAGCGGTTCGAGCAGCTCTCGCAGCCTCTCGCTCTGGGTGGTGCTCATCCGGGTGACTCCTCGGCCGCGTGTGCTGTTGTGGGATGGGTCGCGTGTCTGGTCAAAGGGTATCCGGTCACAGGGACTGTTGCCGTCCACCTGTGGACAAGCCGCGCACGATCCGTGACGGGCGGCCATGTGCGGTGCCGGTGAGTGGCGTGGGACGGGTGCGCGGGTACGGTGATCACGGGCACGCCGCCCGTCGCCGCTCTTCTTGTCGTACGAGTTCCCCGAGGACGTCTGCAGTGCCGTACCCCTCGCCGCCGCGCATCCCCTCGGGGCCGCGCAGAAGATCCCTGCTCGCCTCGGCCGCGGGCGCCGCCCTCCTGGTGGGCTGTTCGGCCGGCCCGCACTCCGGCGGCGACGGCCCCTCCGCCGCCGCGCGGGCACGCGCGCGTGCCGCCGGGGACAGCCGGGGGCTGCTGGAGCGGTACGACGCCGTGCTCGCCGCGCATCCCGGCCTCGGGCAGCGGCTGCGCCCGCTGCGCGCGGAGGTCGCGGCGCACGTCCGGACGTTCGAGGAGGGCGCGGCACCCACGGCGACGCCCGCGAAGTCCGCCTCGGCCTCCCCCTCCCCGTCCGCGTCGCCCGTGCCGGCCGGCGAGAAGGACGCCCTTGCCGGCCTGGCCGCGGCCGAGCGCACGCTCGCCGACCAGCGCGCCAAGTCCCTGCTCGACGCGCCGGGCGAGCTGGCGCGGCTGCTGGCGTCCGTGGCGGCGGCCGGCGCCGCGCACGCCTACCTGCTGACGGAGGGAGCCAAGTGAGCGACGACGGATCCACGAAGGCCGAACTGACCGCGCTGCAGGCGGCACTGGCGGCGGAGCACGCGGCGGTGTACGGGTACGGCGTCGTCGGCGGCCAGATCGACGACCGTCGCCGCGCCGACGCCAAGGCGGCGTACGACGCCCACCGGGCCCGCCGCAACGCGCTGGCGCGCGAGGTGCGGGACCTGGGCGGCGAACCGGTGGCCGCGAACGCCGGGTACGAGCTGCCGTTCCCGGTG
>NZ_JBLEBI010000313.1:0-3758 GCF_047340315.1 Streptomyces sp. AF1A | reverse complement strand
GGGCCGCGCCCGCCGGCGTGCCGAGGGCCGACCTGCTGAGGATCTTCGTCTGCGGGTAACCGAGGCCCGAGGTGTTGCTCGGCAGGTACATCACGATGCCGTTGCCGCCGTCCTCGCCGGCCACGCCGAACAGCAGGTCGGCCCGGCCGTACCCGGACAGGTCGGCCAGCGACACCGCCGAGCCGAGGTGGTCACCGCTCTCGGCGGAGCCGGGCACCCCCGAGGTGTCCTGCGAGACGGCGATCGCGCCGGAGCCCGTGATGCCGGTGGAACCGCCCTTGAGCAGCAGCACCGAGCCGGCGTTGGAGCGGTTCGCCCCGTCTCGGGTGAGGTCCTCGCCGGGCAGTCCGGCCAGGACGTCCGGGTAGCCGTCGCCGTTGTAGTCGCCGGCGGAGACCGACGCGCCCATGGCGTCGCCGTCCTCGGCGGCACCCGGTACCCCGCTGGTGTCCTGGTGGATCGTCTTCATGCCGCTGGTGGTGAAGCCGGTGGAGGTGCCGAGCAGCATGGTCACCTGGCCGCCCTTGTGGGCGCCGGACTCCGCGGTGTACGCCTGCCCGATGACCAGGTCGTCGTAGCCGTCGGCGTTGAAGTCGGCCGACGCGACCGACCGGCCGCCCCTGACGCTGAGCACGCCCGCCTTCGTCAGCCCGCCCGCCGAGCCCGCGAACCGCACCACGCGCGAGATGCCGCCCGTGTCGCGGTAGTTGAGCGCGACATCGGCGTATCCGTCCCGGTTGAAGTCACCGCTCGTGGCGTCCAGGTAGGCGAGCGAGCCGGTGGCCGTGGTCAGCGTGCCGGAGGTGGTGGCGCCGCCGGTCAGCCGGACGCCGTAGCTGCCGCCCCTGCCGGTACCGGCCGCGAACACGTCGGCCTTGCCGTCGCCGTTGAAGTCGCCGACCGCCACCGCCGAGCCGAGCCTGGCGCCGGTCGCCGTGACGCTGCCCGACGTGGTGTACGAGAAGCCGGTGTGGAGGGCGGGGCCGTACATGACCGTGACGGAGCCGCGGTCGGCGTGGCCGCTGGTGTCGTCCTCGCCGGGGGCGCCGACGGCGAGGTCGGCGTAGCCGTCGCCGTTGACGTCGCCCCAGGCGGTCGAGGCGCCGAAGTCGTCACCGGACTCCTTGGAGCCGGGCACCCCCGCGCTGTCCTGCGTCAGGGTGATCTTCTCGGCCGTGACCGGACCGCTGGTGCCGCCGGGCACGATCGTCACCGAGTTGGCCTTCGGGGTGCCCGCGACCGGGTCGGGCAGCCCGTCCCGGTTGTAGTCCGAGGTGGGCAACGCGTGCGAGATGCCCGGGGTCTTGGCGAGGGCCGCGATCAGGGGCAGCTTCTTGTAGAGGTTGTCGCCCGGGCACTGGGTCGAGTTGGTGTCCCGATGGCCGAAGACGCGGGGCAGCGTGATCTGCTGCCCCTGGTCGATCAGATTGCCGTCCTGGCCCTTGGGGCTGCCGGAGGTCAGCGTGACCTTGCCGGTCGGGTCGACGCCGTACATCCCGAACTTCCACGCCACGATCCGCGCGATCGAGTCCAGCGCGGCCCGCGAGGGCTTGGCGGTCATGTAGTTGCCGATGTAGGAGATGCCGAGCGTGTTCGTGTTGAACCCGATGTCGTGCGCGCCGATGACCGGCAGGTCCACGCCGCCGCTGCGGCCCTCGAAGATCTGCCCGCAGCGGTCGACGACGAAGTTGTAGCCGACGTCGAAGTAGCCGCGCGCGAAGTGCTCCTGCTGGATGGTCCGCATGCGGGCCGCCGAGTTCGCGCAGGACACCTTGTTGTCGCCGTCGACGCCGGTGTGGTGGATGACGGCGGCCTTGATCTCGGTGCCGTAGCTGGGCGTGCCGTTGTAGTCCGTGGACGCGCCCCACTCGGCCTGCGTGACGATCGGCGGCTTGGCGACCGTGGACGGGCGCGGGGCCGGGACCGTGCTGGTCGGGGTGGGGGAGGCGGACGCCGGTGCCGTGTCCGCCGGGGACGGGGAGGCGGACGCCGAGTCGGTGGGCGACGGCGTGCCGGTCGGCGATGCGGAGCCGGCCGGGGAAGCCGGGTCGGTCGGCGATGCGGAGCCGGTCGCCGTCGGCGCCGTCGTGTCCTCGGCGAACGCGGCCGGCTGCGAGGCGCCCGCCGGGTCGGTGCCGGGATCGAGCAGCTTCACGTCCATGCCGGCCGGGAGCCCGGCGGCCGGGGTGCCGTCGGCCCTGACCACGCGGACCGCGATGCCGTCCGCGTCGCCCGTCCACACCGACGCGGTGCCGCCCCGGGCCCGGGCGTGGGCCCGTGCGCCCTCGGCGCCGTCCGCGGAGAACGGGTCGTCGGGCAGCTTCTGCCAGTCGGACCACTTCCCGGTCTCCCGCGAGCGGTAGCGGATCTCCGGCGTGCCCTTGACGCCGGCGTGCTCGTCGTCCCAGGTGAGCAGCGCGGCGCTGAACCGGTCCGTGCCGCGCTGGGCCAGCCCCCGGTGCCCGCCGCCCTGGTCCGCCAGCTTCAGCGTGTGCACGGACGGTTTGCGGGCCGCGCCCCTGCCGTCGCCCTGCCCGCCCGGATCGGCGACGGCGTACGTGACGACTCCGGCGCCGCCCACCACCACGGCGCCGAGCGTCAGCCACGCCCTGCGCCGGAAGCTGAGCGGTCTGTACGCATGGGTCCTACGAGGACTCAACTACCCCACCCCTAAAGACAACACGTTGACACCACCTGTCACAGGCGGCACTCCTACAGCGCAGGGAGCTACCGGATCATCACCGGCGGGGGCGCCGTTCACTGTGACACTTCTGTGAAGCCCGGCGCTGATGACCGTGGGGGGCGGGGACACGGCCGGAGCGTGTCGCACCGCGACGTACGCCACGCAGTGGCCAGGAACTCGGCACATCGAGGACGGTCTTGGGCCAGGGAGGAGAACCCCGCCGCGGCCAGCCGCGGGACGGGGAGCTGGGCGCGGCCGTCGCGCGGGCCCAGGACGGTGACGAGAGCGCCTTCGCGGCGGCCTACCGGATCGTGCAGCCCGGCCTCCTCGGCTATCTGCGCGGCCTGGTCGGCGAGGACGCGGAGGACGTGGCGTCCGACGCCTGGCTGGAGATAGCCCGGGACCTCGGCCGGTTCCGGGGCGACGGCGCCGGCTTCCGCGGCTGGACCGCGACCATCGCCCGGCACCGCGCCCTGGACCACCTGCGCCGCCGGCGGACACGGCCGCAGGCGGCCACGCTCGACCAGGACGTGCTGGAGCTGCCCGGCCCGCACAGCACCCACGACCAGGCCCTGGAGGCCCTGTCCACCGAGCGGGCCCTGGAACTGCTGCGCCGGCTGCCCCGGGACCAGGCCGAGGCCGTGCTGCTCCGTGTGGTCGTCGGCCTCGACGGCCCCGCCGCCGCCCGCGTCCTCGGCAAGCGGCCCGGCGCGGTCCGAACGGCGGCCCACCGGGGGCTGAAACGCCTCGCGCGGCACCTGGACGCCCGGCAGCCCCCCGACGCCGGTGTGACGGAAGAAGGCCCCCGGACGCTGGGTGAGTCGACATGAACGGCAGCGGCCGCGGGCCGTATGCATACGGGAGAACGACCGGCCGCCGCCTCCGCACGGCGGCCGGACGGCCGCGCGCATCCGGCAGTCGCGGCGGACGGGACGAGGACGGTCACGGACATGGGTGAACGGCACAGCGGCGACGGGCTGTCCGGCCGCCGGCACGCGCACCCCGGCGGCACCCTGTCCACACCGCGGCCCGCCGACGCCGGCCCCGGCGCCTCGCGGTTCGAGGTGGAGTTCGA
>NZ_JBLEBI010000312.1:0-3809 GCF_047340315.1 Streptomyces sp. AF1A | reverse complement strand
CGTCGGTACGAGGCTTCGGCCGACGCGCGAGCAGGACGTGCTGACCGCACCGCACGCCCGGCGCCCGGCACCACGACCTGCCGGCAGCGCCCCACCCGCCCCCAGGGCGCCTCGCCGCACCCGCTCGCCCGGGCTCCCGTACATCCGGCACGACCCCGTGCACATCAGTGGTACCGGAGCGGTACGCGGAGTAACCTCGGCGGCATGACGCGCACGGGGGAGCGAGCCGTCAAGTCGCGGTTACGGACACCGTCCTGGATCGCGCGGATCGAGGAGCCGGACGGACGGGTGCTGGGTGCGGGGGTGCTGCTCGCCCCGGACCGGGTGCTCACCGCGGCCCATGTCGTCACACCCGGACTGGGCTACGTCGTCCGCCTCGTCGGCGTGCCCGGACAGGGCGCCGTCACCGCGACCGTCCGCGCGGACGAGCACGTGCCCGAGTGCGAGGACGGCCTCGGCGGCCGCAGCGGCGATCTCGCCCTGCTGCGCCTGGCCGAGCCCCTGCCCGCCGAGTACACCACCCGGCTCCACCGGCTCGCCACGCCGCACGGACCCGTGGACATGTACGGCTTCCCGGACGGCGACGACGAGGGCCGCTGGCACGGCGCCACCCTGGTCGCCGCCCGCGGCCCGGACAGCCGGGTGCAGCTGCGCCCGCGTACCCCGGGCGAAATCGCCGCCCCCGGCTTCAGCGGCGGCGGAGTGGTCGACCACGCCACCGACCAGGTCATCGGGATCGTCCTCAGCGTGGACGAGGGAACGCCGTCCGCGTTCAGCCACATGAGCCCCACCGAGACCATCCTCAGCCACCTTCCCCAGGTCGCCGCCTGGACCGACGGCGCCGAGGCCGTCGACCCGCGGCTGCGCACCGGCGCGTCCCGCACCGCCGGCCGGCTCGACGTGCCGTTCGCCACCGAACTCGCCGGCTGGTTCCGCGGCGAGGGCTGGCCGGTGCTCGTCACCGTCGTCCCCGCCCGCGGCGACCGCGCCTGGACCCTGGAGCGGGCCGTCACCCTCGCCGACCGGGAGCTGCGCACCCAGCGCAACACCAGCGCCTTCAGCCACGACCCGCCCGAGACCGTGCCCCCGGCCGGTGCCCACGATCTCGCGCTGGACGTCAAGGAACTGACCGCCGCCGAGGTCATGGACCGGATCGCCGAACGCCTCGGCATCCGCGACGACCCCCGGCCCGAACGGCTCGGCGGGCTGCGCGTCCCGCTCGCCGCCGTCCTGGTCGGCGTCGACCGCTCCGCCGACCCCGACGCCCTGCTCGCCCTGGTGGACCGGCTCGCCCGGCACGGCGCCCGCCTGCTGATGGTCTTCCGCCGCCGCGGCGGGCTCGCGGCACAGGCCGCCGAGTCGCTCGTGCACCGCCCGCTGCGCGAGCGCTGGTCCCGCCTCGGCGCCGAACTCGACCGGATCGTCGACGAGTTGGGCCCGGCGCTCGACACCCGCCGGGACCGCGTCTGCGCCGGGCCCGGCACCGGGCCGCTGATGGACCAGGCCGAGGCCGGCGTGCGGCGCACCCGGATGCTGCGCGCCTGGGTCGCGCACAGCTCGGAGCAGGAGCGGGCGCCGCGCCGCGCGGACCTGCTGTTCACGTTCGAGGACGCCGCCGACCGCCGCCGGCAGCGCCTGGAACAGGCCCTCGGCGTCCTCGACGCCCGCCTGCGCCGCTGTGAGGAACTCCGCGGCCGGGTCAGCGCCGAGTGGCCGCTGTTCCGGCGGCGGGCCGCCGCGGACGGCGACCGGGTGGTGGAGGCGTACCGGCTCTACGAGGACGCCCTGTCCCTGCTGCGGCAGACCCCCTGCGACGTCGAGCGCGCCGAGGCCGCCGTCGAACGGTTCATCGGCTTCTGCGCCGGCACGGCACCGACGACACCGACCGGACCCGGAAAGGAGGGCACGTCGTGACCGCGTGCATCCGGCCCGGCTGCGCGGGCCACATCGTGGGCACGGGCTTCTGCGACACCTGCGGACACCGGTACGCCGAACCGCGCCCCGAGTCCCGTGGCGCACCACCGGCCGCGCCCCCGGACAGAGCCGCCGAGAAGAGCGCGGGCCCGCCGGCCGTGCACGCCGTCGCCGGCGTCAACGAACTCGACCAGCACGGACTGGTCGTCCTGCCCGAGGTCCCCGTCCCCGACGACGTGCTGATCGACGACCCGCGCCCGCCCACCGAGGGCCGCCGCTGCGGCGCGAACGGCTGCACCATGACCATCGGCATCGGCTACGGCGGCCAGCCCGCCCGTGTCACCGGCCGCTGCCCGCGCTGCGGCACGCCCTACTCCTTCCTGCCCCAGCTCGCCAAGGGCGACGTGGTCGCCGGCCACTACAAGGTGCTCGGCTGCCTCGCCCACGGCGGCCTCGGCTGGGTCTACCTCGCCGAGGACACCCGCGCCGAAGGCCACCGGGTCGTCCTCAAGGGCCAGATCAACGCCAACGACGCGCTCGCCCGCCGCTCCGCCGTCGAGGAGCGCCGCTCCCTCACCGACCTGCACCACCCGGACATCGTCCGCATCATCACCTACGCCGAACACCAGGCCCCCGGCGCCGCGCCGACCGGCTACCTGGTCATGGACTACATCGGCGGCCGCTCCCTCCAGCAGCTCTTCGACGCCGACGACGTCGAACGCTTCTTCCACGGCCGCCCCCGCCTCGACCACGTCCTCACCTACGGCTGCAAGATCCTCGGCGTCCTGGAGTACATGCACGAACGCGGCCTGCTCTACTGCGACATGAAGCCCGCCAACGTCATCCACTTCGGGCGGGCGGTGAAGGTCATCGACCTCGGCGCGGTCCGCGCGATCGGCGACCGCACCTCCGCCTACGTGTACACGGCCACGTTCGCCCCGCCCAAGGAGGAGATCGACCGGCGCGGCTGGCACGTCGACAGCGACCTCTACACCGTCGGCATGACCCTGCAGGCCCTGGCCCGCGCCACCGAACCGGCCCGCGGTCTCGCGCCCGACTCCTTCCGCCACCTCATCGACCGGGCCACCCACCCCGAACCCCGCGCCCGGTTCCGCTCGGCGGCCGAGATGTCCCGCCAACTGTGGGAAGTGCTCCGCGAGTTCCGCTCGCTGCAGTTCGGCGAGCAGCTGCCGGAGAGCTCCACCCGGTTCCGCGCCACCGGCGCCAGCCTCGACGCCGGCCTCGGCGCGATCCCCGCCCTGGACCACTGGACCGCCCGTCCCGGGGACCGGCCGGCCGGGCTGGACGTCTCGCCGCCCTCGCCCGCCGAGGTCGCCGGCGCCCTTCCCGAGCCGATCCCGGACCCCGGCGACGGCGCCGCCCTGCTGCTGGATGCCTTCCCGCCCGACGCGCCCGACCGGGTGGACCGGCAGTGGCACCGCGAATCGCGCCTCGGCACCCCGGAGACCGCGCTGTGGCTGTGCCGCGCCTACCTCAGACGCGGCGAGCGGCGCGCGGCGGAGACCTGGCTCGCCGAGGCCGAGACCCAGCTCGGCGAACGCGCCGCCCACGACTGGCGCATCGCCTGGCACCGCGGCGTGCTCCACCTCAGCAAGGGCGAGGCGGACCGGGCCGGCGACCGCTTCGACGCCGTACACCGGGCGCTGCCCGGCGAGTACGTGCCCAAGCTCGCCCTCGGCTACTGCGCCGAGCGCGCCGGGCGCACCGCCCGCGCCATGCGCTGCTACGAGGCCGTGTGGAAGCGGGACTTCGCGCACACCGCCGCCGCCTTCGGACTGGCCCGCGGGCATCTGGCGAGCGGCGACCGGGACGCCGCCGTCCGCGTCCTCGACGACGTCCCCGCCACCTCCCGGCACCACGACGCCGCCCGGATC
>NZ_JBLEBI010000311.1:0-3835 GCF_047340315.1 Streptomyces sp. AF1A | reverse complement strand
GACGGCCGAACGCACCGGTCGCAGCAGGGGGTTGGCCGCCGCCGCGATGGTGACGGCCGTCACCAGCGGCCCGTGCCGGTGGGCGAGATGGGCGCGCTCGTGCGCGAGCAGCACCCGCCGCTCGGCGGGTTCGAGCGCGCTCAGCATCGCCGAGGTGACCAGGATCCGGCCGGGCCGGCCCGGAATCGCGAACGCCTGGGGCACCTCGGAGGCGGCGACGATCAGCTCGGTGCCCGCCGGCTGTCCCGCGCACAGCCGCCCGAGCGCCCGCCGGGTGCGCCGCTCGGCGCGCACGGCCCGGTGCACCCGCACCGCGACGACCACCAGCGCCGCACACGCGGCGAGCCCGATCGCCGCCGGCACCGGATCGGTGAGCGGATGGCCGTCCTCGCGGGCCTCGCGGATCACCGGCGGCACGTCCCCGAGCAGCGCCGCGGCCAGCAGGACGAGCGACCAGGTCGTGGCCGCGGCGCTGAGGACCGCGGCCGAGGTGAGCGCCCGCACCGCCGGCGCCGGCGCTCCCCGGCGGACCGCCAGCGGGCCGGCCGCGGACAGCAGCAGCGACAGCAGCAGCGGGGTGTAGACGTCGAACGTCATGCGCCGTCTCCGGCGAGGAGTTCGCGCAGCGCCCGCTCCTCCTCCGGGCTCAGCCCGGTCACGAACTGCTGGAGCGCGGCGATCGGGTCCGGGCCCCGGTCCAGGGCCTCGTGCATGGCCTCGGCGGTCAGCTCGGCCGCGTTCTTCGCCGGCCGGTAGGCGCCGCGCCGTCCGTCGGCGTCACGCAGCACCAGACCCTTGTCGTACAGGCGTTTGAGGATGGTGTGCACGGTGTTGTACGCGAGTCCGCCGCCGATCTCGGCCTGGATCTCCACCGGGGTCAGCGGCCGTTCGGTGGCCCAGAGGGCGGCCAGCACCTCGCTCTCCAGCTCCCCTGCGCTGCGCCGTTCCGCTCTGCCGCGGGACCCTGTGCCAGCCATGCGTCAACCTTACAGCCCGTAGTGGCGTCGGCCGGATGGCCGTACCCGTCCCGTGAACACCCGTGAAAAGGGCGGTTCTGCCGCTGATCTTCGTAAATATGTGGTTTGGTGATGTCACCCCGGCGCCGCCCTCGACCCTACAGAATGTAGGGTGCGAGTTGCCCCTACAACGTGTAGGGGTAGAGGGGTGACGATGGCCGGCAGCGCGCATGCCACACTCGCCGGGACGCGGCGCGAACGCTTCGGGCGCCTGCCGGGAGCCACCCGGCGCCTGCGGGCGACCGCCCCGCTCGCCGCCGTGGCCGTCGCCTTCACCCTGGCCCAACTGCTCCTGGTGCGGCCCGGGATGGGCCTCGGCTGGGACGAGACGGTCTACGTCAGCCAGGTCGGCGCACACGCCCCAGCGGCCTACTTCAGCGCGCCCCGGGCCCGCGGCGTCTCCGTGCTCGTCGCCCCCGTCGCCGCCTGGTCGTCCTCGACGGCACTGCTGCGGACCTACCTCGCCGCCCTGTCCGGCCTCGCCCTGCTCCTCGCGCTGCGCGCCTGGCGCGGCCTGTTCCCCGTGCGCGTCCTCGCCCTGGCCGGTGCGCTCTTCGCCTCCCTGTGGGTCACCCTGTTCTACGGCCCGCAGGCCATGCCCAACTACTGGGTCGCCGTCGGCGCCCTGGCCGCCGTCGCGTGCTTCCTGCGCGCCCGCGCCGGCCGCGCCGACCACGCCGCCCTCTGGGGCCTCGCGGCGAGCGCCGCGCTGATGGCCCTGATGCGGCCGATGGACGCCGTCTGGGTGGTGCTGCCCCTGTTCGCCCTCGGCGTGGTCCGCCGGCCCCGGTGGCCGCTGCTGGTGCTGTCGGCCGGTCTCGCGGCCGGGGCCGCGGAGTGGGTGGTCGAGGCGTACGTGAGCTACGGCGGCCTGGCCCACCGGCTGTCCGCCGGCTCGGCGATCCAGGGCGGCCTCGGCTGGCACCTCGCCGTCGTGGACCAGCTGCGCAGCCTGGGCGGGCGGACGCTGTGCCGGCCGTGCACCGGCGCCCTGCCCAGCCCGCTCGTCACCGCCTGGTGGTTCGTCCTGCCCGTGCTCGCGGCGCTCGGGCCGGCCCTCGCGGTCCGCGCCCGGCGCACCGCCGCCGCGCTGCCGCTCGCCTGCGCGGCGACGGCCGCCTTCCCCTACCTGTTCCTGATCGGCTACGCGGCACCCCGGTTCCTGCTGCCCGCCTACGCCCTGCTCGCGCTCCCCGTCGCGGTCGCGCTCCTGCGGCTGATGACCGCCCCGCGCCGCCCCTGGCGGCCGGTGGCCGTCACCCTGCTCTGCGTGGGCCTCGCGATCCACCTCGCCGTGCAGCTCTCCGTCCTGGTGCCCACGGCGCGCGGCGCCACCGCCTCCCACCAGGGCTACGCCCGCGCCGCCGACGCCCTGCACCGGCTCGGCGTACGCCCGCCGTGCCTGCTCACCGGGGACGACGCGATCCCGATCGCGTTCTACGCCGGCTGCGCCTCCGCCGCGACCGCCGGGCACAACGCCAACGCCACCGCGGACGCCATCGCCCGGACCGCGCTGCGGGAACCGGTGGCCGCCCTGGTGCCGACGGGCTCGCGGCCACCGGGCTACGCCCGCGACTGGACCTGGGTGCCGCTCGACGGACGGCGGCTGTACTACGCCGTGCCGAAGGCCGCCTCATGACGTCTCCGGTGGGTCTCACCGCCGCGGGCCGGCGCCGCGCCTACTGGCACGCCGGCGCCGGCCTCACCCTGCTGCTCGGCGCGCTGTACCTGGCACACCGGCACTGGACCACGGTCGAGCACGGAGCCGGACGGCTGGCGGGCGCGGACCAGGGATGGCTGCTGGCGGGCGCGACCGCGGCCCTGGGCACCTGGGCGGCCTCCGCGCTCGCCCAGCAGGGCGCGGTCGTACGGCAGCTGCCCGGACCCAGGCTGGTGGCCGCCCAGTTCGCCGCCTCCGCCGCCAACCACCTGCTGCCCGCCGGGCTCGGCGCGGGCGCGGTGAACCTGCGGTTCCTGATGCGCTGCGGGCTGTCCCCGGCGCGCTCGGCCGGCGCCCTCGCGGTCAAGGCCGCCGCCGGCGCCGCCGTCCGCATGGTGCTGATCGTGCTGCTCGCCGCGGCCTGCCCCGGGCTGCTGCGCGTGCCCCGCCTGTCGCCGGCGGTCCTCGGCATCGCGGTGGGCGCCGCCGCGCTGCCGGCGGCCCTCCCGCTCACGCCCTGGTGGGCACGGTGCCGGCAGGCCCTCGCGGCGGTCCTGGCCGACATCCGGGCGCTGCATGCCCGTCCCGCGCGGGCGGCGGCCCTGTGGGGCGGCTCCCTGGCCTTCGCCGCGCTGCACTCGCTGGTGCTGATCGCCGTCACCCGGGCCGTCGCCCTGCCGCTGCCCCCGCTCCAGGTGGCCCTGCTGTACCTCGCCGCCAGCAGCGCCGCCGCCCTGCTGCCCACTCCGGGGGGCCTCGGCTCCCTGGACGCCGCGCTCGCCCTGGCCCTGACCGCGTCCGGCACCCCCGCCGCGACCGCCGCCTCCGCGGTGCTCGGCTACCGCCTGCTGACCGTGTGGGTGCCCCTGCTGCCCGGCCTCGCGGTGCTCGCGATGCTGGTCCGGCGCAAGGCCCTGTGAGAGAGCACCTCGCCGCGTCCGGGCCTGACCCGCCGCGAGGCCGCCCTGGCCGCGCTCCAGGCGCTGTACGACGCCGCCGCCGACGACGCGGCCACCGGCGGCCCCGACCTCGGCCGCCGCATCTACCCGGTTCTCTCGGTCATCACCGGAGACGGCTTCGCCCGGCTCCCGGAGACGGAGTCGGCGGAGCTGAGCCGGGAGATGATCGAGCAACGCGCCGGCCGCCCCGACGGCCCGCA
>NZ_JBLEBI010000310.1:0-3882 GCF_047340315.1 Streptomyces sp. AF1A | reverse complement strand
CGCAGGATCAGCAGCCGGCGGGTGTCCTGCGCGCGGGCGAGGAACGCCAGGGCGGCCGGGCTGCCTTCGGTGCGGCCCAGCTCGGTGAGGAAGCGGTCCGGGATCGCCGGGAACATCACGGGCTGTGCCCTTCGTGAGAGACGGGGGACACGGGCGCCGGGGCCACCTGCGCGGTGAGCCGGCCCGCCACATGGCGGATGAAGTGCTGCAGGTCGGCGCAGTACACCGAGGGATGGCCGAAGCCGTGTCCGGCACGGTAGCGGTGGGCGTACTGGCCGCCCCCGCACACGGTCAGCAGCGGGCAGGCACGGCACTCGGCGGCCAGCGCGGCGGCACCGGACTGCCGGGCCGCGATCGCCGGATGCCGCAGGGCCTCGTCGAAGCTGTGCCGGAAGACGTCGAGTCCCGTGTACGCGGCACCGTCGTAGGCGGACTTCAGCGAGTCGGCCTGCTCGATGGACCCGTCCGTCTCCACCACCACGGTCGCGAACGGCGCCAGCCCGATCTGCTCGGTGGCCGCCGGCAGTCCCAGCAGCAGCCCGATGCACTCCTCGAACAGCCGCACCCGCGTCTCCCGCCGCCCGGTGTCCCACCAGCGGTCGAACACGGCGCTCAGCCACCGCCCGTACACCGGCCGGTCCGCGCTCCAGTGGGGTGGCGGCCGGGTCCAGTTGCCGTGCGGCAGCAGCAGGTTGAGGGCCGGCGGGCCGAGGGCCAGCAGGGACTCGTAGGTCCCCACCGGGTCCAGGGTGGGGTCGACGACGGCCAGGATCCCGGCGTACGCCTGCGGGAAGCGCTCCCGCACCAGGCGGGTCCCGCGCACCGCGGCGGGCCAGGACGGACGCCCGGAGCGGTACACCCGCCGTGCGTTGTGCGCGGCGCGTCCCCCGTCGAGGCTGATGCCGACGCCGATGCGATGCCGGGCCAGGGCCGTCAGGCGTTCGGCGGTCAGCAGGGTGGCGTTGGTCTGCACAGTGGCCTGGACCGCGCAGCCGGCCGGGACCAGCTCGCGGACCCGGTCGGTGAACCGGCCGAGCGCCACGACCCCGGCCAGGAGCGGCTCTCCGCCGTGCAGGACGACCGAGAGGGCCGACAGGCCGTGGGCGCGGGCGTGCTCGGCGATGCGGGCCGCGGTGCGCTCCAGGACCTCGGGGGTTGCCGCCGCCGGGCGGGTGCTCCAGGTGGTGTCCGGCCCCTCGTAGACGTAGCAGTAGCGGCAGGCCAGATTGCAGTGCCCGTGCACCTTGACGATGAACTGCCCGAACGGGACGGCCGGTTCGGGTGCCGGGCCGGGAGCGACCTCTGCAGACACTTCAGCACCCCCACGCCGTACATCCGTGCCATGACCCCGCTCGTTTCCGGCCTTTTTCCCGAGGCGGGGAAGGACCCAAACTCCGGCGCCGCTTCGTGTCCGATTCCGAAGGGCGGGCCGACCGAAACCGGCCGGGGCGGCGCCGTACCACGGTGGCCGGCCGCCGCTCAGAGCGCGCTGCTGTGTCCCCACAGCATCTCGTCCGGCCGCGCGGCCCGCTCCCGCAGGTCGGCGACCACGGCGCGCAGCACCGGGTGGTCGATCCGCCCCAGCTCGGCGAGGCCCAGCGCCATCAGGTCGGGCAGTTCCTCCTCCGGCTCCGGCCGCGCCGCCGCGTACGGCGCCGAACCGTCCTGTACGTCCATGCCGTGCCCCTCTCGACTCGCTCGTGCCGGCGCCGCCGCGCGTCCGGGCGGTGGCGTCACTCCAGTTCGGTCAGGCGGCGGGCCGTCTGTTCGGGAGTCGGTTCGCTCGGGACCAGCTGGCCGTCCGGCAGCCTCGACCACTCCGCCCGGGCCGCCCGATAGGCCTCCCGGGCGGCGCGCGGGCGGCTCGCCGCTTCATAGGTCATACCCCGCAAGTGGTGTGCCTGCGCGCCGAGTTCGACGGCTTCGTGGCGGGCCCGGTCCGTCTCGGCGGCCGTCTCCGCCTCCCGGGCCGCCTCCGCGGCGGCGCGGAACGCGTCCACGGCCTCGTCCAGGCGCGTCGGCCGGCCCAGGCTCTGGTAGGCCTCGAACTGCACCTGCCCCAGCTCCAGCCAGCAGCGCGCGGCCAGCAGCGGATCCTCGGCGTCCGTCGCCTCCGCCGCCGCGAGGCCGAGCAGGTACTCGCCCTCGCGCAGGTCGACGCGGTCGCCGCGGGCGCGGTAGCGGAGCATCAGCGCGCGGCCCAGCAGCAGGAGCCGGCCGGCTAGCCGGGGGCTGCCCGCGGGGGTCTCGGCCCGGCAGTCCCGCAGCACCCGAATGGCCCGGGACAGGGGTTCCTGGGCGCGCGGCCCGGTCTGCAGGGCGGCGTGGCGCAGCAGCGTCTCGCCCCACTCGGCGAGCACGTCGCCGTGCGCCGCCGCGTCCCGGGGCATGCGGTGCGCGGCCTGCTCGAAGTGCCGGGCCGCTTCCTGGAGTTCGCGGGGATCGCCGGTCTCGGTGTAGCGCGCGGCGGCGATCCGGCCCGCACGCACCAGCAGCGCGGCCCGCAGCCCCTGGTCCCGGGTGAGCGGCAGCGCCTCGTCGACATGCATCCGGGCCTCCTCCAGCGTGCCGCCGGACCGCAGCAGCGCGTCCACCAGGTCGAGCAGGGTCCGCACCCGGGGCGCTCCCGGCTCGTCCCCGGGAGCCTCGCCGAGCGCCCTGCGCAGCGACTGCGCGCTCTGCTCCGCGTACCTGCGGGCCTGTTCCGGGTCCCCGGTCACCTCCGACAGCCGCAGCAGGATCCGGCCGTGGGCCAGCAGGAGTCCGGGAGGCTGACGGCCGGGGTCGGGCCAGGCGTCGGTGAAGGCCTCCAGCATGCCGACGGCGCCCTGGAGCAGCGCGCTGTCCCCGCCGAGCCGCCACTGCGCCTCCAGGGCGCCCACCCGTTCCAGGGTGAGGCCGAGCGCTTCCCGCTCGTCCAGGTCGGGCGCGCCGCACGCGACGGCGTACTCGCGGTCGGCCCGGCGCAGCAGATCGAGAGCGGCGCGCGGGTCGCCGTGCCGCCTGCGGTCCGTCGCCGCGGCCCGCAGCACCCGCGCCAGCACGGCCCGTTCGCGTACGGCGCGGGGGTGGGCCACCGCGCGGTCGGCGGCGGTCTCCGCCTCGCGCAGCAGCTCGGCGCCGCCCCCCACCTCCCACAGGCGCAGCGCGCAGCGGGCGTACTCGGCCCACAGGGCGGGGTCGTGGCCGGGGGCGGACTCGCGCTCGGTGGCGCCGCGCAGCAGCTGCACGGCGTCGATGAGGTCCTGCACCATGCCCTCGCGGTCGAACCGCTCGGCCAGGGTGCGGGCCCGGGCGACCGCGGGGTGGGCCGGGCGGCCGGCGGCCGTCTCCTCCCGCTCCCGGCTGCCGTAGAGCGCGAACTGCTCGGGCAGCGGCATGAACCGTTCCAGGACCCGTGCGGCGACCTCGGCGAAGGGCTGCGGCACGAGGGTCGTCGCACCGTTGTCGCCGTGGTCGCCGGAGCCGGCCGGGTGGGCCGTGCCGCGCGGGTGCGGGCGGCCCGGGCCGCCGTCGCCGAGCTGGGCGAGGGCGAGGGCGGGGAAGTTCGGGCCGCCCTTGCCGTAGCGGTGCTCGATGTACTGGGAGCAGTGCTTGAGGACCAGCATGGCCTCGTCACGGCCCAGTGCCGACAGCAGGGACTCCTGCACGCCGGGAGCGAACTCGTACCACTGCGGGCCGTCCGCGGCGGGTTCCTCGCGGGCCCGGGTGACCAGGCCGCTGAGCAGGACCTCGGCGATCTCGGAGGGCCCGGAGTCGGGCAGCATGGTGCGCTGCACGAGCTGCATCACCGGCAGGTACAGCGGCGCCGCCGCCAGATACGCGGCCAGGCGGCCGGCGGCCGGGGAGGCCGTGGAGTGGAACCGGCTGACCAGTTCGAGT
>NZ_JBLEBI010000309.1:0-3952 GCF_047340315.1 Streptomyces sp. AF1A | reverse complement strand
CGTCGTCGATGACGGCCAGCTCGGCGCCGACCTCGACCGTCTCGTCCTCGGCGACCTTGATGGAGGCGAGCACGCCGGCGGCGGGGGAGGGGATCTCGGTGTCGACCTTGTCGGTCGAGACCTCGAGCAGTGGCTCGTCGGCCTCGACGCGTTCGCCCTCGGCCTTCAGCCAGCGGGTGACAGTGCCCTCGGTGACGCTCTCACCGAGCGCCGGAAGGGTTACGGAAACCGCCATGGTTTCGGTTGCTCCTAACGAATTGCGGAAGTCTGTGTCGTCGCGCCCGTGGACCGAAGGCTCAGTCGTGGGAGTGCAGCGGCTTGCCGGCCAGCGCCAGGTGGGCCTCGCCGAGCGCCTCGCTCTGCGTCGGGTGGGCGTGGATGAGCTGGGCGACCTCGGCCGGCAGCGCCTCCCAGTTGTAGATCAGCTGGGCCTCGCCGACCTGCTCACCCATGCGGTCGCCGACCATGTGGACGCCGACGACGGCACCGTCCTTCACCTGGACGAGCTTGATCTCGCCCGCGGTGTTCAGGATCTTGCTCTTTCCGTTGCCCGCCAGGTTGTACTTGAGAGCGACGACCTTGTCCGCGCCGTAGATCTCCTTGGCCTTGGCCTCGGTGATGCCGACGGAGGCGACCTCCGGGTGGCAGTACGTCACCCGCGGCACACCGTCGTAGTCGATCGGAACGACCTTCAGACCGGCCAGACGCTCCGCCACCAGGATGCCCTCGGCGAAGCCGACGTGCGCGAGCTGGAGCGTCGGGACGAGGTCACCGACGGCGGAGATGGTCGGGACGTTGGTGCGCATGTACTCGTCGACCAGGACGTAGCCGCGGTCCATGGCCACACCCTGCTCCTCGTAGCCGAGGCCCTGGGAGACCGGGCCACGGCCGACGGCGACGAGGAGGACCTCGGCCTCGAACTCCTTGCCGTCGGCGAGGGTGACCTTGACGCCGTCCTGGGTGTACTCGGCCTTCTGGAAGAAGGTGCCGAGGTTGAACTTGATGCCGCGCTTGCGGAACGCGCGCTCGAGAAGCTTGGAGGAGTTCTCGTCCTCGACGGGGACGAGGTGCTTCAGGCCCTCGACGATGGTGACGTCGGCGCCGAAGGACTTCCACGCCGAGGCGAACTCGACGCCGATGACACCGCCGCCCAGGATGATCGCGGACTTCGGCACGCGGTCCAGGACGAGGGCGTGGTCGGAGGAGATGATGCGGTTGCCGTCGATCTCCAGGCCGGGCAGCGACTTCGGCACGGAACCGGTGGCGAGAAGGACGTGGCGGCCCTGGACGCGCTGACCGTTCACGTCGACGGAGGTGGGGGAGGACAGGCGGCCCTCGCCCTCGATGTACGTCACCTTGCGGGACGCGATCAGACCCTGCAGACCCTTGTACAGGCCGGCGATGACGCCGTCCTTGTACTTGTGGACGGCCGGGACGTCGATGCCCTCGAAGGTGGCCTTGACGCCGAACTGCTCGCTCTCGCGGGCCTGGTCGGCGAGCTCGCCCGCGTGCAGCAGGGCCTTGGTGGGGATGCAACCCCGGTGCAGGCAGGTACCGCCGACCTTGTCCTTCTCGATCAGGGCGACGTCCAGGCCCAGCTGCGCCCCGCGCAGGGCCGCGGCGTAACCACCGCTACCACCGCCGAGGATCACTAGGTCGAAAACGGTGCTGGCGTCGTTCGCCACGTCACGTCCTCCATGCATGTGCGCCTTGCGCCGGTCTCCAGTGACCGGCGGGCGGCTGGTGTCCGGCCGCTTGATGCTTCGGCCCTTCGGTGGGGGCCCTGTCCTGCCGGGCTCCATCTTTGCACTTGTTCCAGGCGGAAGAGACGCGGGGCTGGGGTGTGAGACACCCCACGTGCACCGAAAACGGAGGTGCGTACGAGCGAGGGGCGCGGGGCCGAGCCGGGCGTGCGGCTGCGCCGCGGGCCCGGAAACCCCCACGCCCCTGCAGTCGCCGTACTACTGCGGCGACCGGGCCGTCGGACGACTCAGCCCAGGTCACCCGCGGCCGTCAGCTCGGCGAGCCGCACCAGGGTCCGCACCGCGGAACCCGTGCCGCCCTTGGGCGTGTAGCCGAACGGGCCGCCCTCGTTGAACGCCGGACCGGCGATGTCGATGTGTGCCCAGGTGATGCCCTCGCCCACGAACTCGCGCAGGAACAGGCCGGCGACCAGCCCGCCGCCCATCCGCTCGCCCATGTTCGCGATGTCGGCGACCTGGGACTCCATGCCCTTGCGCAGGTGCTCCGGCAGCGGCATCGGCCAGGCCGGCTCGCCGACCTCCTCCGCGGCCTCGTGCACCGCGGTGCGGAACGCGTCGTCGTTGGCCATGACGCCGAAGGTCCGGTGGCCCAGCGCGAGCACCATCGCGCCGGTCAGCGTGGCGACGTCCACGAGCGCGTCCGGCTTCTCCTGCGAGGCCGCCCACAGCGCGTCGGCGAGCACCAGCCGGCCCTCGGCGTCGGTGTTGAGCACCTCGACCGTCTTGCCGCTGTACATGCGCAGCACGTCACCGGGCCGGACGGCGGAGCCGGAGGGCATGTTCTCGGCCAGCGCCAGCCAGCCGGTGACCTTGACCTCCAGGCCGAGCCGGGCGGCGGCGACGACGGCGGCGAGCACCGCGGCGGCACCGCTCATGTCGCACTTCATCGTCTCGTTGTGGCCGGCCGGCTTCAGGGAGATGCCGCCCGAGTCGTAGGTGATGCCCTTGCCGACGAAGGCGAGGTGCTTGTCGGCCTTCGGGTGCGCGTACGTCACCTTCACCAGGCGCGGGGCCGCGGCCGAGCCGCCGCCGACGCCGAGGATGCCGCCGTAGCCGCCCTTGGCCAGGGCCTTGTCGTCGAGCACCTGCACCTTCAGGCCGTGCTCCTTCGCCGCGGCCTGCGCGATCCCGGCGAAGATCGCGGGGTTGAGGTCGTTCGGCGGGGTGTTGATCAGGTCGCGGGCGCGGTTCAGCTCCTCGCACACCGCGACGGCGCGGGCGACGGCGCCCTTGTGGGCGGCGTCGCGCGGCTTGCCGCCGAGCAGCGCGGCCTCGGCCAGGGGGGCCTTGCCGTTGCGGCCCCTGGCGTCCTTGCCGCCGTTCTCCTTGTAGGTGTCGAAGGAGTACGCGCCGAGCAGCACGCCCTCGCTGATCGCCTCGATGGCGCCGGGGCTGTCGACGGGCAGCGCGAACGCGGCCTTCTTCGAGCCGGCGAGCGCACGGGCGGCCGTGCCGGCCGCCTTGCGCAGCGCCTCGGCGTCGTAGCCGGCGTCGGCGTCCTTGGCGGGCTCCGCGCCCAGGCCCACCGCCACGACGAGCGGGGCCTTGAAGCCGGCCGGTGCGGGCAGCTTCGTCAGTTCGCCCTCGGCACCCGAGGCGCCGAGGGTCTCCAGGACGCCGGCCAGCCTGCCGTCGTACGCCTTGTCCACGGCCTCGGCGCCCGGCGCGACGACGGGGCCCTTGGTGCCCTTGGCGACACCGATCACGATCGCGTCGGCCCGTAGGCCGGCCGCCGCGGCGGTGCTGAGAGTCAGAGCAGTCACGGTGGTGAATTCTCGCTTCCGATGTGAAGTTGCTGTGGCCGAAAGAGGGTGGGTCGACCGGGCCCGAGAGCCGACCCTAGGTCCAGGCCTGGGGACAGGTGGCATCCGGGGTCTTCACCCTGTCGGCGAACACCCGGGACGAGACTACGCGCGTGTGCCCGTTCGCTCATTCCTGTGGGTGTTCGCCCGTGCGCGACGTCGGGGTCGCGTCCGCCCGTGAGACGCCCGGCCGGAGCCGGACGTGACCCGGCAGCGGGACCGGTTCAGCGGCCGAACGACAGCACTACCAGCGCGGTCGTCGCGGCCGTCTCCGCCAGCGCGCCGAACACGTCGCCCGTGACCCCGCCGAGGCGGCGGGTGCAGCGGCGCAGCAGGAGTTCGGCGGCGGCGAGGGCCAGCAGCACCGCGGCGGCCGCGCGCAGCGCG
>NZ_JBLEBI010000031.1:0-53533 GCF_047340315.1 Streptomyces sp. AF1A | reverse complement strand
AGGGCGGTCACCGGCGTGTCGGCGAGGCCCAGTTCACTCGCGCGGTCGAGGAGTTCCTGGAGCCGGCCCGCCTGCGGGCCGCCGCCCTTGATCTGCTTCATCAGCAGCGCCGAGACCGTCAGGTTCCGCACGTCCGCCGACCCGAGGGAGCCGAGGAGTCGGGAGAGGTCGTCGGTGAAGCTGCCCGTACCGTCCAGCCAGGGCCTGGTGAGCGCCTGCGCGGTACGGGAGTTGTCGACGAAACCGTCCACCCCCTTGCCGAGCGACACCGCGGACACCAGCCGGTCGAAGAAGACGGACTCCCCGCCGACGATGTCGATGTCGGCGTTCTCCAGGCCGGTGGCGAGGACCGTGGCCTGCGCCTGGGCGACCTGCCGCTGCGTCTCCAGGCCGGCCAGCCGGATCTCCTTCTCCGCCTGGAGCCGCAGCCGGTACTCCTCGTGCCCGCGGGACGCCTCGTCCAGGGCGGCCATCGCGGCGGCCTTCTCGGTCAGGCCGGCGGCCTCGGCCTTCAGCTTCTCCCCGATGGCGGTGGCCTCGGCGAGCGCCTTCGCCTTGGCGCCCTCCGCATCGGCCAGGCCCTTGGCCCGCGCGCCCTCCGCCTCGGCCCTGAGCCGCGCCTCGGTGGCCTCCGCCTCCGCGCGGCCGGCCTTCACGGTGACCTCGGCCTCCTTCTCGCGGACCTGGACGGCGGCAAGCCCCTCGGCGGCGGCCTCCGCCTGGACGCCCTCGGCCGTCCGCAGCTTCGCCCGCGCGTCGAGGTCGGCGGTCTTCAACCGGGCCTCGGCGAGGGTGAGTTCCTCGGCGGCGCGGTGTGTGGCCGCCTGCTCCGCTGCCTCGGCGGCCTTGATGTCCTTGACCAGCTTCTCCTGCGCCTCCGCCTCGGCGGCGATGACGAGCGCCTGCCGCTCGCGCTCGGCCTCCTCCACCATGCGCAGCTTCTTGATGGACTCCTCCTGTTCGGCGACCGTGCGGTCCACCGCGACCCGCTCCCGGATGACCTCGGCGATGTCCCGCTTCTCCGCCTCGACCTCCTTCTCGGCGGAGATCCGGGTCAGCTGGGTCTCCCGTTCCCGGGCGATGACCTCGAGCAGCCGGTCCTTCTCGATGCGCTCGTTCTCGACGGCGATGACCCGCTCGCGGTTCTTCGCGGCGACGGCGATCTCCCGGGCCTGGTTCTCCCGCTGCACGCCCAGCTGTTCCTCGGTGCGCAGGAAGGCGCCCTGCGCGCGCAGCCGCTCCTCCTCCACCACGCGGGCGGTCTCGGCCTCCTCGCGGGCGCGGGAGGTCTCGATCTCCCGCCTCTGCTTGATCTCGGCGTCCGCCTGCCGGCGCTCCAGCTCCAGGATGGCCTCGCGGGCGTCGACGTCCTGCCGGGTGATCTCCTTCTGCTCCGTGCGCTTGGCCTCGTTGGTGCGCACGTGCTCGATCGCCGTCAGCTCGGTGATCTTGCGGATGCCCTGGGCGTCGAGGACGTTGGCCGGGTCGAGCTGGGTGAGCGGGGTCTGCTCCAGGTAGTCGATCGCGGCGTCCTCGAGGTGGTAGCCGTTGAGGTCGACGCCGATCAACTCGATGATGTGGTACCGCAGTTCCTCGCGCTTGGTGTAGAGGTCGGTGAAGTCCATCTGCTTGCCGACGGTCTTCAGCGCCTCGGAGAACTTCGCGTGGAACAGCTCCTGCAGCGTGTCCTGGTGGCTGGCGCGCTCGGTGCCGACGGACTGGGCGACCTTGATGACGTCCTGGACGGTCTTGTTGACCTTCACGAAGAACAGGATCCGGATGTCGGCGCGGATGTTGTCCCGGCAGATCAGCCCGTCCCGGCCGGAGCGGCTGATCTCGATCGTCTTCACCGAGATGTCCATGACCTCGGCCTTGTGCAGGATCGGCAGCACGACCTGCCCGGTGAAGGACACGTCGACCCGCCGCGTCTTCGACACGATCAGGGCCTGGCTCTGGTCCACCTTCCGGTACAGCCGGGAGAACGCGAGCAGCGCCAGGACGGCGAGGAACAGGCAGGCGGCGACCAGCACGCCGAGGGCTTCCATGGCATACGTCCTTGTGTCAGACGGTGAGTAGGAGCCCCCGGCGTTCCGGTGCGGCGCAACTGCCGGTGCCCCGCACCGGAAACCCCCGTAGTGCTCCCCGCAGAGGATGGTGCGGCCGGTGCGCCCGCCTGCGCATTGCCGGTTTCCGGCAGTGTTCATTACTGTCTGCGTGCCGGACACACGTCAAGAAGACGTCAGCGCGGCGTCAGGATGCACGGGGGAACGGGGCAGGGTGGCGGAGCACGACATTCCCGAGCGCTATCTCGACGGCTTCGCACGGACCCTGGCCGAGGTCGCGACCACCGGCCGGCGCCTGAGCCGGGAGGAGCTGAAGGCCCGCCGCGCCTTCGGGGAACGGGCCGCCGAGGCCGGTCACGGCCTGCGCGCCCTCGTCGTCGCCCATGTGGCCGCGGCCCGCGCCGCCTGGCCGGCCGGCCCCGGCACGACGGAGGGCACACTGGCGGCCCTCGCCGCCGTGGAGCAGGCGATCGACGCGTTCGCCGACGGCTACGAGCGCGCCCAACGGCTCACCGTGCGCCGGGAGGAGGCGGCCCGCCGCGAGTTCATCGACGACCTGCTCTACGGCCGCAGCGACCTGGGCCGGCTCGCCGAGCATGCCGAGCGCTTCGGCCTGCGGCTGTCCCAGGCGCACGCGGTCGCGGTCGCCGAGGGCGCCCAGGGCTACGCCGAGGGCGGGCCGGTCGCCCGCCGGGTGGAGGCCGCCGTCCTCGCCCGGTTCGACTCCCACAGCATTCTGCTCACCACCAAGAACGGCCGGCTGCTGTGCATCGCGCCCGGCGACAGCGACGAGATCCTCACCTATTTCGCGAAGCAGGCGCACGCGGCCACCGACGGCGGCCGGATCGCGATCGGCCGCCCGCAGCCCGGGCCCGGCGGGGTCGTGCAGTCGTACGAAGAGGCCCTGGCCGCGCTGGAGATGGCGGACCGGCTGGAGCTGGAGGGGCCGGTGCTGCGCGCCGCCGACCTGCTCGTCTACCCGGTGCTCGCCCGCGACCGGCAGGCCATGGCCGACCTGGTGCGGCACACGCTCGGCCCGCTGACCTCGGCCCGGGGCGGGGCCGGGCCGCTGCTGGAGACGCTCACCGCGTACTTCGACGCCGGGTGCGTGGCCGCCGAGGCCGCCCGCCGGCTCTCCCTGAGCGTCCGTGCGCTCACCTACCGCCTGGACCGCATCCACCACCTCACCGGGGCGAACCCGGCCGACCCGGCGCACCGCTACATGCTCCAGACGGCGGTGATCGGAGCGCGTCTGCTGGACTGGCCGAACCGGCCGCTGTGAACCGCGACTTGGGCGGACCCCGGCACCCTTTTCTGCACGCCCGGGCGCCGGGCGCCGGCCGCCCTGGAGGAGACGCGTCCTCGGCCCGCCGTGCGGGCGCACGGGCAACGGCGGCTGGGGAGCCCGACCGGACAAGGGCAAGGGCCTGGAAGGGTCCTGAAAGCCGCTCAAAGACCCTAGAGGTCCTCCTCCTCGGCCGACTTCACGGGCCGGGTCCGGCCCGGCTCGGGCAGCTCGGCCAGCTCCCCGCGTACGACGAGCACGTCGCCGACGAACAGGTCGTACACCAGGATTCCGATCACCCCACCGATCAGCGGCCCGACGATCGGGATCCACCAATAGGCACTGAACGAGCCGGTCAGGCTCCCCGGGAACGCCAGACTGCCCCAGCCCGCCGCGTAGGTGAACAGGCGCGGCCCGAAGTCGCGGGCCGGGTTGATGGCGTAGCCCGCGTTCGCGCCGTAGGACAAGCCGATGGCGGCGACGACGAAGCCGATGACCAGCGGCGCGAGGTTGGCCTTGACGGCCTGGTTGCGCAGGTCGAGGATCGCGGCGATCAGCATGAGCAGAAGCGCCGTGCCCACGATCTGGTCGACCAGCGGGCCCCAGAGACTGCCGTGGTAGTACTGCGCGGGGAAGGTCGCGAAGATGGAGAAGGTCGCGTTCGTGTGCCCGTTCACCTTCGGCGGCTTGGAGGCGGCGTCGAACGCGTTGATGGCCTGGTGATAGACCGCGTAGACCAGCGCGGCACCGGTGAGCGCGCCGACCACCTGCGCGAACCAGTACGGCAGCACCTTGACCCAGGGGAAACCGCGGCGCACGGCCATCGCCAGCGTCACCGCCGGGTTGATGTGGGCGCCGCTGACCCCGCCGGCCACGTAGACGCCGAAGACGACGGCCATCGCCCAGCCCCAGACGATCAGCAGCCAGTCGCCGGCGGCGAGGAAGATCGTGGTGGGTGTCGCGGCACGGCCCGAGCCGGGCAGCGCGGCGACCGCCATCGCGACCGAGCCGCAGCCGAAGAGGATGAGGACCATAGTCCCGAGGAACTCCGCCAGACACTCGCCCAGCAGTCCGCCCCGGCTCCGCAGCCGGGAGGTTCCGATGAGCGGCGGGATTGCCACAGCCATGGAGGCCCCCTTGTAGAGAGCGATACGGCCAACATCACCATATTGGCCCAGAAATGCTCTTCACGCAGTGTGAGCGGCCTGCCGCCGGTCCGGCCCCGGACCGACCGGGCCCATCCTGGGCAGCCCTCATCGGCCGTCATCGACTGTCGAGGTCGTCGGCGTAGTGCCGGAACCCGCGCCGCTCCCGGTGCATGGTCCACAGCTTCTCGGCGAGCACGTCCGGGTCCTTGCGGGCATGCCCCGGCGTGATGGCGCCCGGAATCACCAACTGCGCCACGTGGATGCCCTCGCCCGCGAGGCGTTCGTGCAGCAGATGCCCGTACGCGCTCTCGGCGGCGAAGGCGACGGAAGTCCCGGCCCGCTCGGTGTGGGGCACGACGGCGGTCCCGCCGTTGACCAGCAGAATGGTTCCGCGCCCGAGTCTGCGCATCCCCGGCAGCACCTGCTGAACGGCGGCCACGGGCCCGTACACCGAGAACTCGATCGGCCCCACGAGGTCCCGGTGCCCGGTGTCGAGCACGGGCCGCATGAAGTCCCGGTGCGGCACCGGGCTGTACTGCAGCACCTCCACGGTCCCCAGCTCCCGCCCGGCCTCGCCGAGTGCCCGGGCCAGCTCCTCCGGCCTGCGCACGTCGGCGGGGAACCCGCGCGCGGTGACCCCGGCCTCGCCCAGCTCCCGCACCAGCAGGTCCAACCGGTTCCGGTCGCGCGCGAGAAGGGCGACGTCGAACCCCTCGCGCCCGAACCGGCGCGCGACGGCGGCCCCGAGCCCCGGCCCGGCACCCACGATCGCGATGACACCCACGCCCACCATCCGTACCCCACGACCCCGGATCCCGCACCCGGAGGGCCTCCGCCGGCCGTAGCCCTCAGAGCCCGGCCGGTGCGCTCACGGGGTCCTCCGGGCCCGCCGCCTCCCGCAGTCTCCGCAGCTGTACGGCGGTGACGGTGCGCACCGCGACGGCCCCGGCGACGGCGGCGCCCACGACGACCGCGTCGGACAGGAGCAACGGCCACACGCCGGTGTACGCGCGGGCGATGGTCTCGTCGGTGGACTCGCCGTAGAAGAGCCCCACCCCGCTGATCAACCCGGCCACCCACAGTCCCCACCACACATTGACGGAGACGGGCAGCCTGCGCCCCGGCGCGGTGCTCCGGAAGGCGTCGGCGACGATGCCGCGCGGAACCCACAGGTTGGCCAGGGGCACGACCCACCCCAGGTACACCCAGACACCGGCGTACTTGGGCCGTCGCCCCGACAGCGCGCGCCCGTTGTCCCACACCCGCCACAGCCACCCGATGAACAGGGCCGCGCAGAGGGCGACGAGGCCGTTCCCGACGGAGGTGACGACGTGGTACGACTCCTCCAGCGCGTCGAGCGGCCGGTGCACCCCGTTGCCCTGGTCCGGCGGCCCCGCGGCCGGCTCCCCGGCCAACGCCAGCCGCACCTCCCACACCGCCCGGGCGACCTGGCCGAGCCCCGCCAGCAGCAGCCCCCCGGCGGCCAGTCGACCCGGCACCCCCACCGACCTGAACCGGGGAGGGCGGGCGGCCGGCTGATCTGTCTGTTCGATCACCGGGCCATCCTCCGGCAGGGTGACCCTCGTTGTCACCGGTCGCCGGGGCGCCGGTTTCAGGCCATCCAGGTGTCAGGCCATCCAGAAGAACACCGCCGTCATGCGCTTCTCCTCCAGCGTGCCGCCGAAACAGCCGCTCCCGAGCACGGGTCAACGTTTCGCCAACCGTTCGCCACGGATGTCAAGACACCGGCGCGGACCGGCTGGTTGGCGCCCTGCGCAGTTTTTACCCGAGCCGCAGAGAAGGATCGCTTTCTCGTCCGTACTCCTGTGCGTCCGAACGCCCACGCCGACCTGTGGGCGGGATCCACGACCGGGCAGGAGACACGGTGCGCTTTTCGCGGAACGCGACGGGAACCCTCTTCGTGGGCGGTGCCATGGCCATGACCCTGGTGGCGCTCGCCTATCCGAGCATGCTCGGTCTGAACAAGGTCACCACCGCGCAGGACCGCGTCATCGCCAACACCCAGTGGGGGCCGCTCACCGAGGGGGACCGGGACTTCGTCGTGAAGGTGCGGGCGGCCGGCCTGTGGGAGTACCCGGTGGGCCAGATGGGCCTGCAGAAGGGGACCACGCCGGGTGTCCTCACGGCCAGCAAGCACCTGATCGACGGGCACGCCGCGCTGGACGCGAGCTGCCGCAAGATCGCGCCCATGCTGAACATCACCCTGCCCAACGTGGCGAGCCCTCAGCAGCAGGGCTTCGTCAGCCAGTTGAAGGCGGACAGCGGCAAGCAGTTCGACGTCGACTTCGCGAACATCCTGCGGATGACACACGGCTCGATCTTCAACACCATCGCGAAGATCCGCTCCACGACCAAGAACTCGCTGGTGCGCGCGCTCGCCGACCAGGCCAACGACACCGTGCTCGACCACATCACGGTGATGGAGAAGACCGGCCTGGTCGACTTCGACCAGACGCTCTTCCAGCAGACCACCCCGCCGAAGCTGCCCAACAGCGCCCTGACCCCGCCGCCCCCGCCCGCAGGCCAGCCGGAGGTGGTGCTGACACCGCCGCCGCACCCCACGTCCTCGCCGCTGGACCTCAGCGGCATCACGGGCGGCGGCGGTGCGACCCCGAGCCCGAGCCCGACCGTGGGCTAGGTGTGTGGCCCGGTGAGGTCGGGGACATCGGCGGGGGACGCCCGGTGTTGAAGCGTCACGTGCCTCAGGGACGTGTCACCGTCTCCAGGTAGAGCTTCACGTACCGGTCCACGTCCACCTCCAACGCGACGTCCACGAGCGGCTGTTCCCGCCGCCCCTCGTGGATCTCGGACTCGCCGGGCCGGGGGCGGCGGTCCACGACGGTCTGGCCGCGGGTGGGGCCGGGGGCGAGGCAGACCTCGACCGGCAGCACCCGGGTGGTGATGCCGCCCGGGTCGGCGACCGCGCACACCGCGCCCGCGTCCCCGAGACCGCCCGCCTCCTCCGCCTGCGGGGGCTCGCCCTGGGCGGCCGGGCGGTGGGCGAGGAGCTCGCCGGCCAGGCGGGTGCCGGGCTCACCGCTCGTGCGCAGCCGGTGGACGGCCGCGGCGGGCACCACCACCCGCTGGAAGACGTCCAGCCCGTACATCGTGATCGGCACCCCGGCGGTGAGCAGGATCGCCGCCGCCTCCGGGTCGTGCCAGACGTTGAACTCGGCGACCGGGGTCGCGTTCCCGGTGGCGACCGCGCCGCCCATGAAGACGATCCGCTCGATGTTGCGGGTCACCTCCGGGTGGGTCCGCAGCAGTAGCGCGATGTTCGTCAGCGGGGCGGTGGGGATCAGCGTCACCGGGCGGGGCGAGGCCAGGATCTCGCGGCGCAGGAGGGTCACCGCGTCCACGGGGGCGGGGGCGCGGTTCGGCGCGGGCAGGCCCAGGTCGCCCATGCCGTCCAGGCCGTGCACGTGCCGGGCCGGGCGGGCCGGCTCGATCAGCGGGCGCTCGGCGCCCCGGCCCACCGGGATGTCCGGGGCACCCGCCTGCTCCAGCACGGTCAGGGTGTTGCGGACCACCCCGTCGACGTCGGTGTTCCCGGCGACACAGGTCACCGCCCTGAGGTCGAGGCCGGGGTGGCGCACGGCGAGCAGCAGGGCCAGGGCGTCGTCGACGCCGGTGTCGCAGTCGATGATCACGGGGATGGGCTGACCGGTCACAGCGGGCTCCTTCGTCGCGTCCGACCCTCGAACCCTAGGGTCCTGGTCCGGGTCAGGCCCACAGCGCGGTGCCCCGCGCCGACACCCGTTCCGCGATCCGGGACAGCAGCTCCGGCACCGGCAGCTCACCGGGCCGCCGCCCGTCCCGCAGCCGTACGGCGGCCCGCCCCGCCCCGGCTTCCCTCGCGCCGATCACCGCCTGGTACGGCACCAGGCGCGCGGCGCGGATCCGGGCGCCCAGGGTGCCCTGCCCGGGCCCGGCGAGCTCGGCGCGCAGGCCCCGCGCGAGGGCCGCCTCGACGACGGCCGCCGCCTGGCCGGCCTGCTCCTCGGCGACCGGCAGCACGACCAGCTGGACCGGCGCCAGCCAGGGCGGGAAGGCCCCGCCGTGCGCCTCGACGAGGTGGGCCACGGCCCGCTCCACGCTGCCGATGACGCTGCGGTGCACCATCACCGGGCGGTGCCGCGCCCCGTCGGCGCCGATGTAGTGCAGGTCGAAGCGGGCGGGCTGGTGGAAGTCGATCTGGACGGTGGACAGGGTGGACTCGCGGCCCGCGGGGTCCGCGATCTGCACGTCGATCTTGGGCCCGTAGAAGGCGGCCTCGCCCACCGCCTCCTCGTACTCCACGCCGGAGGCGTCCAGGACCTCCCGGAGCAGTGCGGTGGCCCGGCGCCACAGCGCGGGGTCGGCGACGTACTTGCCGCCCGCGCCGGGCAGGGAGAGGCGGTGGCGCACGGCCTCGATGCCGAGGTCGGCGTAGGCGCGGGATATCAGCTCCAGGGCGGCGCGGGCCTCGTCCACCGCCTGGTCGAGGGTGCAGAAGATGTGGGCGTCGTTGAGCTGGATGGCCCGCACCCGGGTCAGGCCGCCCAGGACGCCGGACAGCTCGGCGCGGTGCATGGTGCCCAGCTCGGCGATGCGCAGGGGCAGTTCGCGGTAGCTGTGGGAGCGGGAGCGGTAGATCAGGGCGTGGTGCGGGCAGAGGCTGGGCCGCAGCACGACCTGCTCCTCCCCGAGCCGCATCGGCGGGTACATGTCGTCGCTGTAGTGGTCCCAGTGCCCGGAGATCTCGTACAGCTCCCGTTTGCCGAGCGCGGGGGAGTACACGTGCCGATACCCGGCCCGGCGTTCGGCCTCGCGGATGTACTCCTCCAGGGTGTGCCGTACGACGGCCCCGTCCGGCAGCCAGTACGGCAGGCCGGCGCCCATCAGCGGGTCGGTGTCGAACAGGTCGAGGGCGCGGCCGAGCCTGCGGTGGTCGGGCAGCCGGTCGTGCACGCGTTCGTTCATGGGGTCGTGCACGGGCTCGTTCTCGGAGTCGTTCATGGGGTCTCCTCCTCGCGAGGGGAGGCGAACGCCCGGTGACACGCCAGAAGCCCCGGGGCGTTCGCCCCGGGGCTTCGGACAGGTCGGGTGTCAGCGCGCCGGGACGGTCTCCGGCGTCGTCGTGCTGGACGGGCACTGCTGGGCGCGCTTCATGCCACCGGACGGTAGCAGCGGTGCGCGGGTGGGGCCACGGGTTTTCCCCACGCCCCTGATCAGGGGTGATCCCTCACCCGGACGGCCCGTCGCGCTGGTGGGCCCGCCGGGCCGGTGATGCCGTGGAGGCAGGCACAGGACCGGCCCGCCGTCCAGGAGGCACCCCGATGAATCTCGAGATACGCCCGCACGGCCGCCTCACCCTGTGCCTCATCGGCGCCGGCCTCCTCGGCCTCGGCGCCTGCGCGGCCCTCACCCTGAAGCAGCCGGCGACCGCACCGCAGCCCCTCCCCACGATCGACCGGCCGAGCCCGACGCCCAGATCCTCCGGGCGGAGCGACGCCACCGGGCTCACCGACGAGCAGGCGCAGGCCGCGCTCGTCACCCAGAACGACCTCGGCGCCCCCTGGACCGAGACGCGCGGCGCGGCCACCTGGCGGGACGGGCTGCTGAAGGCGACCACCTCGGCCGGGCAGTGCCAGCGGCTGCTGGACGCCCTGTACACCGACGAACTGCTCGGCGGCCCGCCCCGCGTCGCGGTCGGCCTGGACGACGCCGACACCGACGCCCAGCTCCGCTTCCAGATCGGCGCCCGCCGCCCCGCGGACGTGGACGCCGCGCTGGCCTGGCTGAAGACGATGCCCGCGCAGTGCGCGCGGTTCACGGCCACCACGGAGCAGGGGGCGGTGGAGGACGTGCAGGTCTCCGACGCCTCGCTGCCTGAGGTCGGGAACGCCCGCCAGGGCCTGCACGTCACCCTCGCCACCACGACGACCGACGGCCAGGACGTCACGCTCTCGCTGGACGTGGCCGCCGTCCGGGTCGGCCAGGACTCCTTCGCCCTCACCAACGGCGGCCTCGGCGACGTCCCGAACGACGCCACCCAGGCGGCCGTCCAGGTCGGCGCGCTGCGCCTGGCCGACATCCGCAAACTGGGCCGCGCCCAGGTGTGACGCGTGACCGGGTCTTTGGGCGGTAGCTCTTCGGGGCCGGCGGGAGTAGCAGGACCCAGCGTCCCGGCGGTGGCTCGGCGGACCCGGAGCAAAGCAGCACCCGGCCTCACCGCAGCGACCGGCCGAGCCCACGCACAGAACACGGAACCCGCCCTCACAGCGGCGGCTCCATCGCCCCGGCGGGAAAGAAAACAGGAGGACCTGGCCGCACGGCAGCGGCGGGGCGGCACGAGACCCGGACCCGGCCCACCGCAGCGACTCGGCGGGCACGGGGTGAGGCGCGGGCGCGGACGCGCGGGGCGGCTCAGAGCGGCGGCTGGGCGGGGGCCGGGCCCAGGGTCGTGGTTCCCGGCGTGGTGCGGTGGCCGAGCCCGGTGCGGTACGCGTCGAGGGCGGCCTCGATACGGCCCGTGCGGCGCAGCAGGTCGCCCAGCAGCCGGCACAGGTCGGCCAGGTCGCCGGCGGCGCCCGCACGCTCCAGGAGGCTCAGGGCGCGGACGTAGTGCTCCTCGGCGGCCTCGGTGTCGCGGGCGTCCTCGGCGATGATGCCGAGGAGGCGGTGCGCGGCGGCGGCGTGCACGGCGCCGCGCTCCGAGGAGAAGTCCCCGAGCACGCCTTCCAGCAGCTCGGCGGCCTCGCCGGACTTGCCGCGGCGATGGAGGACGTCGGCGAGCTCGACGGCGGCCTGACTGCGGTAGAGGGCGGCCCGGGTCTCCGACAGCATGGCCAGGGCCTGCCGCAACTCCCGCTCCGCGCCCTCCCATTCGCCGTTCTGGGCGTGGACGTAGCCGCGCATCCAGTGGCAGTTGGCCAGCTCGGTGCGCAGCCGCAGCTGGCGGTACAGCTCGGCCGCCTTGGCCAGGGAGGCGTCGGCCTCCGCGACCCGGCCCTCGGCGAGCAGGGTACGGGCCACCGACCGGTGCATCCGGGCGATCAGCGCGGGGTCGCCGGCCTGCGGGGCGAGGGCGAGGGCGAACTCGGCGGCCTGGGCGGCGCGGGCGTGGGCGCCCATGTCCATGTACGGGCCGATGACGCTGGCGTACAGGAGCAGCAGCGCGTCGGGGTCGTGCAGGCCGCCGCGGTTCAGCTCGTCGAGGGCGGACTCCAGCAGGTAGACGGCGTACCGCAGCTCGCCCGCCAGGTAGTGCGCGACGGCACGGCCCCGTACGGCCGGCACGCGCGCCGCCAGCGACTCGCCGGCCAGCCGCTCCTCGGCCCGCTCGAAGCACTCGCGCGCCTTGCCCAACTCGCCCGTCTCCAGGGCGCAGTCCCCCAGCCCCAGCAGAGCGCCGGCCTGTTCGGACGCCAGCCCGTGGGTCTGCGCCTCCGCGAGCAGCGCCCCGTACTGCTCGGCCGCCTCCTCCGCCCGGCCGTCGGCGAGGACGCGCTGGGCCTCGGTGAGCCGCAGCCGCAGGTCGGTGGCGAGGTGAGCGGGCCGCCCGACGGCCAGCTCCTCGAACGCGACCCCGAGCCGCTGCGCGATGTGCTCCAGCGCCTCGTCGGAGGCGCGCACCCGCCCCGCCTCCACCGTGGAGATGTAGGCCGGCGTGTAGGCCGGTTCCGCAAGTTGACGTTGCGTCAATCCCCGCTCACCGCGCAACTGCTGCACCCGACGCCCGATGACCTCGGGATCGTCCCGTTCCCGCATCACCCCGCCACCTCCAACTCCCTTGGGCCCTCTTGCCGTTCGGCTCCAACACCCCTAGGTTAAACGGCGCATTAAACCTGCTTAATACGCCGCTGTCGTGTTGCGAGGTCACCGTGCTCGGACGTACATCCGCCTCCTACGGACACTCCACCACACGAAGGGCCGTCGCCGCCGCCGTCATCGCCACGGCGGCCCTGCTCCTGGCGGCGAACGCCGGCCCGGCCCGGGCGTCGACGCCCCCCGCGTCCACGCAGGTCTCCACACCGGGGGCGGCGCCCCAGCGCTGAGGGCGGACGCGGCCTCAGAAATCGGCGGTTCTGAGCGCGGAGAGAGCAGCTTGGAGCAACATGCTCCGCCGGCGCAGCAACGGGTCTCATCACGCCTCGTATCGATGCCGCGCACGCGGCACTGGCAGGTCGTGCGGAGCTGGTTGAGCCAGGTGCGGACGTCCTTGCCGGCGGAGAGCCTCCGCCGCATCCGCTTCCACGACGTGATCAAGGACCTCCTCGGCCGCGCCCACATCGGCGTCACCGTCTACGCCCACGTCCGTCTCCGCCTCCAGCGCGACGCCATCGACACTCTCAGTACCGCGCTCGGCAGCCGGGAGACCACCAAGACGGTCAGCTCCGACGGCGACGAGCCGCCACCCTGCACCGCCCTCGTCCACTGACGTTGCCGTCAACTACTGCCGTCACCCGCCGCAGAAGCCCCGCCAGGAACCACCCGACGGGGCTTCAAATTTACTTGCGCACATTCACGACAAACAGAAGTCAACAAATGGCGACATCCACGTTAAATTCACGCATAACCTCCATTACTGAGTCCACAAAGGCGCGATCCAGCAACTCCTGGGACACCCGAAAATCTCGCCAAACAATCTTCACCGGAGGCCCCTCTCCGAAACTCGAAGAAATGCAGTCCGCCAGAGCATCAAGATTTGACCCAAAGTACCCACCAGGACCATTAACCGCCTCGCCCAATGCGCAGAAGAATCCCGACTTCGTGGAGATTTGAGCGCCATCCAAATGTACGACGTCATCGACTCCATAGCGGGCGGCCCTGTGATTCGAGGTAAACCAAGCATTCTGGACAACACGGAGCCAGGCACTGTGATGACTCGTTGGCCATCGAAGCCATTCCCCCTTCTCCATTGCGACGTCCAATGCCCAGCGTCGCCAGATTTTTGCAGCCCCGGGATACTCGCAGCGATTGCCAAAGAATCGATACGGAACACTCGAAATTTTGCCGTCTGACGATTCTGCTCCGACATCGCCGAGCACAACCCGGCCGACGAAGTACTCGCCGATCTTTTCCCGTCGACGATTAACAATCTCCAGTACTGCGTCTTCAGCCCTTCGCCTACCCCTGGCAACCTCATGAGCCCTCAGGAATACTACTTCCGGCGTCTCCTCCTCCGGATCGACAAAAAATCCCTCCACCTCTTCGGCCGCGACGAGTACGTCTCCGGACTCCTCATCGACCACCACGTACAGCGGGAAATCCGCCTCAATCACCATAGACAATTCACCAGCCATACTTGACCCCCAACCGGAGCTGGCGCGGTGACACTGAAGTGTCACCGCGCCATTTAACGAATAAGGCTACTAATTCCACCCCGAGTCAGGGAAGTGGGGTGCGCTGAAGCGTTGAATCTTCGTGTAATGCGTGGATGTCCAACCGTACACCTTGAGCCGTTGGGCAACTCCTTCTCCAGGATCCTGTCGGTTTCCGGCCTACCAGGCACGCGGTATTCCTTAGATCCTGCCCACCACGGATGTTCACGCCCTGAATAGGTGTCGTGCGAAGGAATCCGCCCTGCCCTCACGTCGTCGTAGGCTGAAGCGATCTTGTTGTTCATCCCCCTGGGTAGGGGATCCGACAACCTCCCGGTGGGGCAGCCGTTGCTGTTGTGAACGAGTACCGGCGTGGCCCCGGCCAGCACATAGTACGTATGCAGGTTCCCGACGGTGAGGTCGTACGTCGTCCTGTGCTGGTGGAAGTTGTGGACCGCGCTGACGAGGACCGTCGTGCCGTCGGGCTGGCGGAGCCTGGTGCCGGGGGTGAGGTCGTGGGCGTCGGTCCAGCGGTGGTGGCCGGCGTCCCAGAAGGGGTGGTGCCAGGTCGTGGTGAGGGTGTGGGCGTGGTGCTTGCGGGTGTGGGGCGGGCCGCGGACCGGGGTGGTGTCCAGGGTGAGGGTCGTGAAGTCGCGGTCCGTCTTGGTGACGATGACGTTGCGGCGACTGTCGGCAGCGGCCGGGGAGGGCGATGCGGCGCTCGAAGGCCCGGGTCTTGGTAGGCGGCGTGGTGAGTCAGCCCGTCCGTGCTGGTGCGCCGCAAGGTGGGGCGGACGGCGACCGTGCCGCGGTCGAGGTCGAGGTCTTCCCCGAGGTCTTCTCAGCGGAGGCCGAGGAGTTCGCCTTTGCGGAGTCCGGTGTGGAGGGCGAGTTCGGACAGGGGCGTGCAGCCGGTGTCCGCCCGCGGCTGTGAGGAAATGGCCGGCTTCGTCGGCGGTGAAGCGTCGGGACCGGGGTGTGCGTGCGGACGTTGCGGGCGACGTAGCGCGGGATCTCCTCCTCGCGGACGGCGTGCTCCAGGGCGAATTTGAGCGCGGAGAGAGCAGCATGATCCGACGGCGCAGCAACGGGGCTCATCACGCCCCGTATACGCAGCACTGGCAGGTCGTGCGGAGCCGGTTGAGCCAGGTGCGGACGTCCTTGCCGGCGGAGAGCCTCTGCCGCATCCGCTTCCACGGCCTCCGCCACTCCAGTGCCACCCTGCTCCTGGAGCAGGGGGTCGAACTCGTCGTGATCAAAGAACTCCTCGGCCACGCCCACATCGGCGTCACAGTCACGTCTACGCCCACGTCCGACTCCGCTTCCAGCGCGACACCATCAATTCCCTTGGGACCGCGCTCGACAGCCCAGCGATCGCCGAAACAGCCAGCGCTGACGGTGACGAATTACCGTCATGCACCACCGTCGTCCGCTGACGTTGCCGTCAACTACTGCCGTCACAACGCCATGAAGCCCTCCCCGGATATTCCGGGGGGCTTCATGCGTTCTCAGCGCTGATTCGGGAGAATTTTCCCCGGATCATTCTTCGTCGAGAAGGCCGATGGCTTCTGGGAGCCCGAGAATAGCTGCCCGACGCTCCGGGTTCTCTTCCTGCTCAGAGCACTCAATAATCAGCGAGACAACCTCCCGACGCCCCTCTTCCGAAAGCTCACGGAAGAGGGCGGCAGCGGGTTCGAGGATGTCCGTTGCAATATCGGGATCGATATCTTCATCGTCCGTCAGATCGATCGAGACGACGACACTTACGAATGCGCGAACCAAGACCTTGTTGACGTCCATCAGGGCACGACCCTCACTCGGATGTTGGTGATCAGGAGGCTACCGAGAACCCTTCGGGCCCGTGCAGCCTCGGCTTCGGTGGGGACCTCCCGCCTACCCGTATAACCGTTCTGTTCAAGCGCTAGAGACTGGTTCATGGCCTGCCGGTATGTCTTGTTGAAGGTCGTGACACTGACCTTCCGGTCAATCATCACTCCGTTCACCGCGTCGAAACCGTCAAACTTGATCTGAGCCAGGCTTTTCCCGCCAGCCTTGTAGTACTGGAGCGCCGGAGCTACACCAGCTCTTGAGTCCGTTGCCCCCGCATCGTAAGCCCGCGCAGCGGAACTCATATCGGCGTTCTCATTTACCCAATGAACGTCGCCGTCGCAGTTGTGAACGAGTACCGGCGTGGTCCCCGCGAGCACATAGTACGTGTGCTACGCGGTACCCCTCTACCTGCTTCTTCGCTGGTCAGCGCGGTTTTTGCGTTCCGCTGACGTCCGTGGTTGTGCGGGGAAGTCCGTGGCTGTTGCCGTCGCTACTGCCGTCAGGAGTCGGGCGGCGGTGCTGGTGCCTTTTCTCGCTCCGCCGGTCACCGCGGAGTTTGTCGGGCCACCGTGTATGCGGTGGGGCCGGTGAGCCCTGTCCCTGTGCCGTCGAGCATGTCCAGGACCTCGAAGCCGGCGGCCTGGGCGTAGCGTTCGAGCTCCTGGGGGAACAGGACGCGCCTGCGGATCTCGTCTCGGGCCTCGTCGCCCGAGGGGAGCATCCAGTGCCGGTGCATGGTGTTGATCTGGGTCCGCAGGTCCCACGTGTGGCGGATGGTGACGGTCGCGGGTCCCGTCGGGATCTCGACCGTGGCGGTGGTCGGCTCGGTCCGGGTGATCGGGGCGACGGGGGAACACAGCACGAGCAGCGTTCCTGGCCGGGCGTGGGCGGCGAAGGTGGCGAAGACCTGGCTGATCGCCTCGTTGTCGTGCACGTAGGCGAGGCTGTTGCCCATGCACGTCACCACGTCCATGCGGCTGCCGAGTCGTGCGGTGCGCATGTCACCGGTGCGGATGTCCAGCCCGGGCCGGGCCTGGTGGGCGTAGTCGACCATGCCGGGCTGGAGGTCCACGCCGATGCACTCGAAGCGCTTGGCGAGGATCTCCAGGTCGCGGCCGGTACCGCATCCGAAGTCGACCAGGGTCCGGGCGTCCGGCCGGTGCAGCTCGATCAGGGTCTGGCACATTCCGGCGCTCGTGCTATCGGACTGGACCACGTCGTAGAGTGCCGGATCGCGGTACAGGAGGTTGGTGGCTTCCACGTGCTCCGCTTCGGTGTCGGGGCTGGTCACATGAGGCTTTGCAGTCCGACCTCCAGGGCGAGCACATCGCACAGCAGATCGGGGACGACCGGCGCGGAGTCGGCGTTCCTCCCCGCCTTGGCGAGAGCCTTGCCGTCAACGTAGCCGAGGTCCACCAGGATGGACTCCTTCAGCATGTCGTCCAAGACCGGCAAGCCGTAGGAACGTAAACCCTTCTCCAAGACGGCCAGGAAGTTCTCCGGTTCGGTCGGCGCCGCCACCCACTCTGGCAGCCCGGCCCGCCGGATCCGCTCGCGGAACAACGCCTTGCCGCGCTTGTGCTCGTGCGGTAGCTGCTCCATGAACCGCACGATCCGCGGGTGTGCGAGCGGACTCACCGGCCATATTCCGGCCCGGAGGAATCCGGGGTTGTGCATCCCGAACGCCATCAGGGTCGGTACGGGCAGTACCGGGATGGGTGCCAGATACTCGTTCACCTCGGCGAGTGCTCGGGCTGCCTTGACTCCGAGCCACGGTACGGGTTCGGGTGTCGGCAGTTCGGCCTGTGTCCTGGAGTGGTGGGCGTTGATCTCGTCGCCGCCGCTGCCGGTGAACATGACCTCGCACCACCGGGCGGCTGCCTGCTCGCGCACGACATCGAACGCCTCCTGGTAGAAGGCTCCCGCCGGGTCGTGCGGCTTGCACAGAGCGCGCACGCCTCCGGGGCAGAAGGGTGGGTGCTGTATGGCGGGGGTGGCCGTGTCGCTGAAGCCGCAGTGCTCCACAAGGGCCCGACGCCGCTCGCGCTGCTGCCTGCCAGTGTTCCCTCCCACCAGCAGGCCGAAGCTGTACGCCTGGGGGAAGCGAGCTGCTTTCACGGCCAGGGCGACGTTCCCGGAGTCCGCTCCGCCGGACAGCTCAACGCCCACGCATCCGGTTGCCGTCGGCGCCTGGCGGATTACGTCGGTCAGCAACTCGTCCAGAGCGGCGAGTGGTTCAACGCCGGGCCGCAGCGTACGTGGCTCAAGTACGTGTTCGGCGGGGTCGGGGTAGTGGATGCTGAGTCCCGAAGGGGTGAACGTGGCCGCTGCTCGTTCGGTGAGGCGGTAGACGCCTTGGAAGAGCGTCTCGGACGTGTAGCGGTGCTGCCTCGTCAGCGTGCGGGCGACGACACGCGCCACCAGACGGTCGGCCCGCAGATGCGGTCGCAGCAGTGTCAGGTCCCACGAAGCGTGCAGTTCGCCGGCCTTCTCTGTCAGATAGAGCGGGGCTGTACCGAAGACACCCGCCGCCAGTCGGGCTTGTCCGGGCTCCATGGTTAGTTCGACGAAGTCGGCCTCGTCTCGCTTACACTCCTTCACGCGGACCCGTACGCGCGGCGCTTGGTCGTCGTTGACCTCCATGACCAACGTGGACACGTTCGCGGGCTCGATCCAGCTCTTGCCGTTGATCCAACGGCCGCCCTCTGACCTCCACCTGGGCTCCTGGAGATCGGCCAGGTGCAGACGCATCGACAACATGTAGTCCCCTTCCGATGTCGTGCGGCGGGGCGGGGCCGCGCACGGCCCGCCCCGCCTGGCGTCAGCCCTGGATCACTTGTTGCAGTGGTCGCCGTTGTTGTCGCCGCCGCCCGGCATCTTGTCGAGCAGCACGGCTTCGACGGCCGGGACGCCGGTGATCAGGTCGCCGGTGAACAGCTCGTCCACGTTCATCGTTTTCTCCCTTACGGTTTTCAGTGGACTCCGCGGCGGATGCTGCGGAGTTGGACCCGTCCGGCTGCCGGACCCTTGCGAAGAAGGCAGCCGGGCGGGGTGCCCACCGCTTCCGGCGGCGGGCCCTCCCTCGTCACAGGTGGGGAGCCTGGATGCGTGACGGGGAGGAGTCAGGTGGGGGTGGATGCGGCGGCGACGCCCAGGACGAAGCCGACCGATCCCGAGATGGTGGTGATCAGGAGCGGTCCGGCGTAGCGGCCGACGACTGCGGCTAACCGGTTCACAGCCGCTCTCCGCGGCTGCGCTGGTTGGCTTCGCGTACTGCGACGCTCAGCTTCTCCGCGCCGTACCCGGGCGTGGCACTGCGGTGCTGCGGGCAGAGACACGGCGAGAACCGGTTCGAACCCGGCGGCAGGTCCGCGCCCTCGTAGGTGTTGATCCTCAACACCCCGTCCATGCCCCGTTCCTCGGTCATCCGGGCCAGACGGGCCCGTGCTTCGCTTCTCATCCCTCAGCCCTTCAGACGACGGCTGCGGCGAGGACTCGCCGTTGCCTGCTGTCTCTACGCAACCGCACGACCACGCTCAGCGGTACCGTTGCCGCAGCACCAGGACTTGAAAGCCTTGAAAGTTCGCAAGGTCACGGGGAGTTGAGGGCATGGCCAAGCGTGAACCGAACGTGGCGCTCGGGCGCATGCTCGCCGAGAGCCGTTGGACTCACCGGCAGTTCGCACGGGCGGTGAACCGCGTCGGTACGGAGACCGGCATCCCTCTGCGCTACGACGAGTCGGCGGTGAGCCACTGGCTGGGCGGCACCGTCCCTCGCGGTGCGGTGCGCGCATGCATCCTCGAAGCTCTCTCCCGCCGCCTCGGCCGCCCCGTCACCCATGCCGAGGCCGGGCTGCCCGTTCCACACGATCGCTCCTCCGCGGCTGCGGATACCGTGGAAGGGGTGATCGACCTGGGGAGGCTGGATATGGACCCGTCCCGCCGCAGCGTCCTGGGGGCCGGCCTGTTCTCCGTGGCCGTCACCATTCCCGGCTGGCCTGATGTAGTCGGGCGTGCCGATGCCATTCAGTCCGGCCGCACAGCACGCATCGGCATGAACGAAGTGGACATGGTCATCGCCATGACCGAGCGTGTCTCGGAACTGGACGACGAGTTCGGCGGCCGTCACGCACGCCCCATGGCGGCCTCGTTCATGGTCAACACCGTGGCCTCCCACCTGCGCGCCGACGCACCCGAGGACGTACGCAAGGCGATGCTGTCCGCCGCCTCGGACCTGCTCTACCTGACTGGCTACATGGCCGTGGACGAAGGGCTGCACGGTCTCGCGCAGCGCTACTACGTCAAGGCCCTGGAGCTGGCGGGGGCTGCCGAGGACCACCTGACATACTGCACCACCCTGCGGGGCATGAGCGTCCAGGCAGTCGACCTCCGCCATGGGGCAAAGGCCATGGATCTGGCCGACGCCGCTGCCGCCGCCTCCCCGAAAGCCGGACCCCGGATGCTGGCCTTCCTCGTCGGCCAGCAGGCACACGCCGCCGCGCAGACCGGCGACCGTGCGGGCGCGCTTCGCTACATCCGGGAGGCCGAGGCGGCCATGGACCGTGCCGAGTCACGCGGAAAGGCGTTCGGCTCGTATGACCCCTCTTCGCTCAACTACCACGTCAGCCAGGTACGTTACGAACTCGGTGACAAGGCCGGAGCCGTCGAAGCCATGCAGCAAGCGGACCGGCTCCGCCCCAGCGTGTACCAGCGCACGCGGGTATACCGTCGTGGCCTTTTGGCAGAGCGACAGCTGGAACTCGGCCACCTGGAAGCGGCCTGCGCCACCTGGCACCAGGCCCTCGACGACTACCCCAAGGTGCAGTCCGGCCGCGCAGACGACCGCGTGAAGGCGATGCTCGGTCTCCTGCGCCCCCATCTGAAGAACGCGACGGCGCGCGATCTGTACGACCGAGCACGGACGATCGCGCCACCCTCGCTGGTCGCCTGATCCCCGTCGCGCCTTCAACCTCAGCCACAGAAAGTCAGCTACGACGGCGGGTGCGCCGAGAGAGCACCCGCCACGTGTGCTTCCAGCAACCCCGCACCGTCCTCAACCACGCCGCTTCCTTCCGTCACGGCATCCGCCCTGCTCCTGCGTGGCCGTGTGGCAGCGGGCTGGGCTGCTCGATCTGTGGCCTCGCCTGTGACCGCACCCCTCGACGATCGCGGCTTTCGGCTGCCGCGGTCTGACGTGGTGCTGTGCGGCGTTCGGCGGAGTCGGCCTGGCGGCGCCGCTGCAGGCCGATGCGGCTGCTTCCGGGATCGGATTCGGCTCGCTTGCCTGCCACTGCGCGCCAAGTGGCCGGTGGGCGTCGCCAGCGGGGCGGCAGACAGGAGCGGGCGGCGGCCACCGGCCGCCGGCGCGCGGCGCCCCGCGCAAGCGGGACGCCCTTACGCCGCCTGCGTCCGCCTCCACCTCATCCCCGGCGTCGGGGCCAAGAAGCTTGCCCGGCTCACCGCCCGCGACGTCCGCGCCTTTCTCGACGGACTCCGCGCCACCTGCCAGTGCTGCGCCCAGGGAAGGGACACGGCCCGGCGGCAGTGCTGCGCCATCGGCCAGTGCTGCGACAAGCGGCTCTCCCCACTGACCGTGACCTACGTCCACTCGGTCCTCAAGTCCGCCCTGAAACACGCCGTCCGCGAAGACGACCTGCCCCGCAACGTCGCCCGCAACATCAAGACCCCGGCACCCCGCCCCCGGCGGTTCCCGCCCTTCACCGCGAGCGAGGCCCGGCAGTTCCTCCACATCGCCAGCAGCGACCGGCTCCACGCGCTGTTCGAACTCGCCCTGCGCACCGGCCTCCGCAAGGGCGAACTCCTCGGCCTGCGCTGGGAAGACCTCGACCTCGACGGCGGCACGGCCAGCATCCACCGCTCTCTCCAGCGCACCCGTACCAGGGGCCTGACCACCCTGCACACCAAGACCCGCGCTTCCGAACGCCGCATCGTCCTCCCCACCGAGTGCATCCACTCACTCAAGAGCCACCAGGAACACCAGCAGGGCGAGCGCCAGGCCGCAGGAACGGGCTGGACGGACAACGGCCTCGTCTTCACCACCCCCACCGGCAATCCCCTCGACCCCACCAACCTCACCCGCCGTTTCCGCCGCCTCCTCCAAAGAGCAGGACTCCGGACGATCCGCTTCCACGACCTTCGGCACTCGACCGCGACCCTGCTCCTGGAACAGGGTGTCGACCTCGTCGTGATCAAGGAACTCCTCGGCCACGCCCACATCGGCGTCACCGCCGGCGTCTACGCCCACGTAAGGCTCCGCCTCCAGCGCCAAGCGATCGACACCCTCGGCAACGCCCTCAGCCGGGCCGACGACGGCAACGACGACCCGCCCACCGCAGCCATCGTCCGCTGACGTTGCCGTCAGCGTTGCCGTCAAAAACCAGGATGCCCCTTTCTCCGCCAATCGGGAAAGGGGCATCCTGTCTCACTTCGCGACAGCGCCTACGGGCGAGTACTACAGCCTCAGATCTTGGTGATGTGATCGGTTGTGTGCGGCTCGGTGGTGCCAGGGCCGGAGGCGGGTGGGGAGGGGGTCGCCACGTCGCCGGTAATGGCTGATGGTGGCGCGGGTTTGGTGGACGGCTCGCCAGTGGTGTTGCCGCAGGTGGTGCTCGGGTTGGTGGTGGGTGGTCAAGGCTGTCGCGGCGAGCACAGTGGCCATGGCTGGGATGGTCAGGCGGATGAGCGGCAGGCGCTCCCTTCCTGAGGCTGCTGGGCTTTTCCCGGTTCGTGCTCCTGTCCGGCCGGCTCTTGCGGTGCGGCGTCCAGTTCGGGATCGGGGTGGTGGGCACGTTGGACGGTGAGGAAGGCCAGGGCGAGCATCGCGCAGGTGACGTGGCGGTGCCAGGAGTTCCAGCGCCGGACCTGGTACTGGCCCAGGCCGGTGATCTGTTTCGCGGTCTCGTTGTTCTCTTCGATCTTCCAGCGCACTCCGGCGTGGCGCACGGCCTCCGGCAACGCGGCGTCGCGGGGGTGGTGGACGAGGAAGTAGGCGTACTCGAAGTCCACGCGACCGCCCGCGAGCTGCTTCTTGCCGGTGGAGCGGCGAATGAGCAGGTGGTGGGCGAAGCCGTCGGCGGGAGCCTGGCCGGGCAGGGTCACTTCGAACCAGGTCCAGTCGTAGTACCGCTGCCCCTTGGAGCCCTCGCCCTGGCTGCGTCGCTCCCACTGGTCACGGCTGATCGCGTAGTGCAGCAGGTCCCCGGCGCACGTGACCTGCGGGGCACCCAGGTCCGGCTTGCCGGGCGGGCCGGCCAGCGGCAGCGTGACCGGCGCGGCCAGCACATACGGCAGCAAGCGCTCGTGCAGGAAGTCCCGCAGGGCCGGGTCCTTGCCGTAGTCGGCGTCGGCTGCCACCCAGGCGAACGGCAGGGAGCGTTCCAGCGCCGTGGTGAGCATCGCAATGCCCAGCTGCGGCTTGGTGGCAAAGGCGGTCCCGTCCGGCACTCCCACCTGTCGGCAGCGCTCCGGATCACCGGTCCAGGCCTTGGGGAGGTACAGGCGCCGGTCGTAGAAGGTGTGCCCGTCCCCGGCGGCGTAGGTGAGCATCACCATGACCTGGCAGTTGCGCACATCCCCGGTGACCCCGCAGTGCTGCCGGGCCACTCCCACCGACCGCGTCCCCTTCTTCTGCACCTGGGTGTCGTCCAGCACCAGCGTCGCCTGCCCGTCGCCCAGTTCGCGAGCGATGTAGTCCTGGACCTCCGCCAGCAGCGCGTCCGCGTCCCAGGACGCCTCCCCGAGGAACTTCTGGATCCGGTGCGGAGTCGCATGCCCGGCCCGTTCGGCTATCGTCCATCCGTTTTTGCGACCGAGATCCGATAGCAGCCCCTCGATCAGGTCCGCGAACACCTCCCGCGGCTCCGGCCGCGCGAACAGATGCCCCAACCCCGCGATGAGCGAGGCCAGTTCCTCCGCCCACCCCTCCACGTGCTCCGGCGCCACATCAACCAGCATGACCAGACAACGACATCAACGATCAGCAGTCACAAGATCTGAGGCTGTAGTACGAGCTAGCTTTCGCCCAGGAACTGCAAAACTCCTTCAGGTCCACCTGAATCGATAATCCCCTTGAAGGAATCCAGCATCGCAGCCAGACCTCCCTTCGGAATGATCACGAGATCGGGACACTGAAAATATGCCCCGCCGGAGCATTCCCCAGTCTCCTTCCATCGATCCATCACTTGCTCGATCGCGCGCAGCGTCATGAACGTGGCGCCCCACCGCGTCCCATCCGGGAGGCTGAGTTCCGCGTCAACATTCTCAACGGTTTCCTTATCGTCCTCCGCGCCCAACATGAAGAGCGCGCTGAACTGCTGGTTCTCTACGCGGTAGAGAGGGTCACTGGCCATAGAGCTGATTCAGCCTCGCAATCACCTTGGACTCGTTCGCCTTATCGGACTTCCCAACGATCTGAATCCCTCCGTCAACGTTCCGGAAGAACAGGCGACCGCCGTTCCTTCCTCGCGCGTAGGTGACATCCGTTCCGGCCAACGCCTTACTCCCGAGGCCCGGATTCATATTTCCGCGTGACAGCTGCTGGAACAGACTGTCCAGGTCAGCCTGAACCTTCTGGTTCTTCCCCGCCTGCTGCGCGGCCTTCACCAGCGCCGAATCCTCGCTAATAACAGAGGACATTGTGAGGCAGCCGTTGGAGTTATGAACGAGGACCGGAGTCTCCCCCGCCAGCACATAGTACGTGTGCTACGCGGCACGCCTCTACCTGCTTATTTGCTGGTCAGCGCGGGTTTTGCGTTCCGCTGGAGTCCGTGGTTGTGCGGGGAAATCCGTGGGTGTTGCCGTCGCTACTGCCGTCAGGGGGCACGGGCGGCGGGCGTGGCGGGAGGGCCTGCTACTGCCATGCGCCGGGCTCGGCTCGGAGGGTGGCTCGGCTGGTGCGGTGGTAGAAGTCGTGGCCGGTCTCGGCGCAGTGTTCGGCAATCCAGCGGGTCAGGTCGTCCTCGGTGTGCACTTCGCCGGAGGTGGCGCCGCAGTCGTGGTCTTCGCCGGTGACGCAGACGGCCTCGAAGGTGGGCAGGGCCATGGGGTCCACGACGGCGGTCACGTGGTACTCGCGGAAGCGGTAGCGCTTCCGGGCCGGCGTGCCGGTGTCAGGCATGGTCGGCCGCCTCTTCCTGCGGGTCCGGGATGCGCTGCCCGCGCGATTCGGCCACCCGGAGAGCGTCGGTAAGGGCCTCGGCCAGCCGTGAGGCGAGCCAGCGGTACTCGGTGGCCGACAGTGCTCGCGCACCGGGGGCCAGGACTTCACGGGCGTGTTCCAGCAGCTCTTCGCCCATGCCGAGCTGGACGGCTTCGATGCCGTCGGCGAGCGTGGACAGGTAGCCCCTGCCGTCGGTGCTGAGATAGCAGGGGTTCCCGTCCGGGGTGGTCCATGGAAGTAAGCGGGGGCCGACCAGCCCCGTTGCCGCGTCGTACAGTTCCCTGCGCCGCATGCGGTCCGCGTCGCTTCTGGGCCTGTTCACCGTTGCACCCCCGGTCGGGTCGCTGATAGAGACACGGCGACCGTAGATGCCTGACTCGTCGTCACTCCACGTGAGTGGCACGGCAGTTTGCGACACCGAGTCGGTGAACTACCACGCTGCGTGGTGGCTATCCGACAACGTCGAGGTAGGCGGCCATGTCCCGCATCTCCGTCGTCAGGGTGCGCTTCCGCTTGGTCAAGATCTCCTGCATGGTCTCGGCAGCCGAGTTCTGGTGCCTGAGCCACTCGGGGGCGGCGGCTCGGACCCGGGTCAGTTCGTCCATCGCCGCGGATAGGTCTCCGGTACGCGTGTGGGCTCGCGCGACGTCGAGGGTGAAGCGGTTCCCGTCGTTCGTACTGGGCCTGCCCAGGCGCTTCCACGCCCTCGGTGACAGCGCTTCTTCCTCGTCGGCTTTCCGCACGACCGCACGGGCGTCCCCGACGACCATGGAGTCTTCGAGCGCCTTCAGGGCGGCGGTGACAGGCCCGAAGACGGACCAGTGCCGGGAAACGTTGCGGTGCGCGGTGCCGACGGCGGTTGCCGCCACCCGCGCCGCCTTGCGGTACTCCTTGGCTTCGTCCGGGCGGTTGTTCCGGGCGGCTGCGGCTGCGGCCTCCATGGCAAGCCCGCCCCACACCGCGTAGTGGTCCGGCTCGGCCCCGGTGATCTTCGGCTCGACCGCGTCCATGCTCTGGACGGCGATCCGCTCCGCCTCGTCCAGTCGGCCCTGACGTACCAACAGCCAGCACATGCCGCCGACGCCTGAGCCTGCCGCGAGCATGTCTCCGCTCTGCTTGGCGTCCGCGATGGCGCCGCTCAGGGCCGCGTACGCGATGTCGTACTGCCTCACCTGCGTGAGGTACGTGCCGGCCAGCCGCAGCGCCTCGGCCCGGGCAAGCAGGGCCTGCTGGTGCTCGTCACCGTTGTCGTAGTAGGCCACGGCCAGGGAGGCATCGCGTAGCAGGCCGGGAAGCTGGGCGGCGACGCTCTTGTAGCTGTCGGAGAAGTACAGCTCCCGCGCGTCTCGCACCGCCCGGCTGAAGGTACGGAGGTTTGGTTCCTCGCCTGCGACTTCGGCGGCCTGGTCCACGAGCCCGACTGCTGGGGTGAGCACGGCACGAAGCTGGATCAGGTTGAGACGGTTCGGCTCCTCGGCCCGCCCTATGGGCTCCGGCGCGTCCGACGCCATCAGCGCAGCGGTGGTCACTCCCAGGGCGCGGGCGAGGGTGTGCAGCGTCTCCATGCGGACCGTTCCGCCCTGTTCCACCTTGCGCACTGTGCCCGGTGACACGCCTGCGGCGTGGGCCAGTTCCTCCTGACTCATCCCGGCGCGGCGCCGGTACTTGCGGACGTTGTCGGCCAGTTCCGTAGTCATCCCGTTCACACCTCCAGCGCCACGGTACGCCGGACGGGCGCGTCAACCGATGGCTATCCGGCAGATACCCGCCCGGGGCGATCGCCCACCCCGAGCGACGCATCAGGCAGCGCGGGGCCGGGCCTCCGGCAGAGCCGGCCTGAGCGGGAGGGGTCCCTCGTCGGTCGGGCAGCTTCGCCGGACCAGGGTTCCCCGGGGGCCGCCAAGGCTCACCCCGTGACGCGTGCGCTCGGCCTTGGCGGCCCCCGGGGGTTCCTGGTACGCCTCTGGTGACCGGGCGACGAGGGACCCCTCCCGCACCCCGACCGCACACCACGACGACGCCGCGCCCGCACTCGGCCCCCTCCCCCCTCGGAGAGAGGGCCGGGGTCTGGGGCAGAGCCCCAGAAGGCTTCGCTGTCCGAGCTGTTGCGCGCCCGGACCGGCGGGGCCGTCGCCAGCGGGGCGGAGACAGGAGCGGGCGGCGGCCCCACCGGGCCGGAGCGCGCGCGGCCCGCGTCAGCGGGCCGCCTTGATCAAGTAAAGAAATTCTGAACAGCTCTCCGGGAGTCGTCCCCGTGCTGCCACGCCGTGGCGTGGTTCGGGGTCAGCGTCGGCGTCGGCCTTCGGCAAGTCTGTCGCGCAGGAGTTTGGCCTTGGCGGCCTTCTCCTCGGGGGTGTAGTTGCCGCTGAGGCGCTTGCGTTGCTCCATGACGGCTCGCATCGCGTCCCTGTGGGCTGTGGCGGCTTCGAATTCGACGCTGGCCTTCGCGAAGCGTTCCTCGGCGGCCTCCAGTTCGGCGGCGACTTCATCGTCGGTCTTGCCGCTGAGGCGTACGGCCTCTTCGTCCGCGCGGCGCTGGGCCGCAGACTTGTCAAGCATCTCGTGGTAGCGCTTGAGGAACTGGTCGTGCGGGCTGAGCTGGCGGACGAACACGCCCCGGCCCTGGACCGAGTAGATCAGCCCCTCGTCCTTGAGTAGCCGCAGGGCGTTCTGCGCGGTGGAGTTGGCGATGCCGAACTGTTCTTGCAGCTCGCGGGCGGAGGGGAGCTTGGCACCTGGTGCGAGCCGGCCGTCCTGGATCTGCTTGCGGAGTGCGTCCGCGGTCTGCACGTACGGGGGGCGGGGGTCGTCGGTGGGTGCCACCTGCCATCCCCGCCGAAGGTCACCGAGTCCGACGTACGCGGGGTCAGACTCGCTGGCGGCGGCCTCTTCCTCTTCTGGCTCGGGCTCGCCGTCGTGGGCGCGCACGTAGCTGCCCCGCCCCAGGACGGAGTAGATCAGCCCCTCCTCTTTGAGCAGGCGCAGGGCGTTCTGGACCGTCGAACTCGCGATTCCGAAGCGCCGTTGCAGCTCGCGTGCGGAGGGCAGTCGCTCGCCCGGACGCAGCTCGCCGTCACGGATGGCGGCGCGTAGGACGTCGGCGGCCTGCACGTAGGGCGGCCGGGGGTCCTGGTCCAGGGGCAGCGTCATGACACGAGGGTAGCGGCGGACCGGCACCCACGGCATACCCGGCCACCCCTGCGTCCGAGACGCACAGGTGTATCGATACGAATCGAGTGTTGCGGGTGTAGCGGGCGTGCGGTTATGGTCGTGTCGAGTCGATCAAGCGGCTCCATCTCGAATGATGAGGATGTGATGGCATGGCCATGTCTCGAATCCGTGTTGCTCTGCTGCCGTCGGCGGTGTGCATTGCGGGCACCGAGCCGGTGCTGAAGATCAAGGACCAGCAGACCGGGGAGGTCGCCACCGACCGGGAGACCGGCGCGTCGCTGTACACGGTGACCGTGATGCTCATGGAGGACGGCCGGGCCGAGGTCCTGAAGATCACGGTCCCGGAGACGGGCCTCGCGGCCGGGCTGAAGCCGGGCGTGATGGTCCGGCCTGTGGAGCTGTTCGCCACCCCGTGGGCGCGGATCTTCAACGGTCAGCTCTCCGACGGCGTCGCCTACCGCGCCACCCGCCTGGAACTGGTCGCGGCGGAGGCGGCCCAGTGACCGGCCCCGACAGTCAGGGGCCGCAGCGGAGTCTGCACGCGCTGCGCCCCTTGGCGGGCACCGAGGGCAAGGCGACGTTCGCCGCCTCCGGCGCGGTGCTCGCCCGGCTCGGCCTGACCCCGGCGGACGCGGCCGGGCTGGACCTGGCCGACGTGCTCCGCCTGATATCCGAGACCGAGGGGGACTGACATGGAGGATCTGACCGACCGCGCGCCGCAGGTGCTGCTGATCGTGGCCGTGCTGGCGGGAGCGTGGCTGCTGTGGGCCATGGTGCGCTATGTCCGTGCCGACCGGGGCACGCGGGTCAGCATGCGGCAGGCCGTGCGGGTTCGCTGGGGGTGGGTGCGCCTCGCGCGGATGGCCGGGCTGACGGTCACCGACAAGACCCCGGGCCTGCTGACGCAGATCACCGCACAGAAGGACGGCCCTGCCCCCGCGCCTCGGGTGCTGACTTCCAGGATCAAGGTCAAGCCCGACCGGTTCGGCGTGATCGTGCGGGCCAGGACGCTGCCGCAGGTCGGACTGGAGGAGTACCAGAAGGCGTCGCGGTTCCTGGCCGACGCCTGGCGGTGCACGCGGGTCTCCGTGCTGCCGGACGGGCCCGGTCGGGTGGTGATCCGGGGCGTGCGCTCCGACCCGTTGACCACGCCGACCGAGCACCGTCCCACCGGCCGCCCGCCGGAGGAGGTGTCGCGCTGGGAGCTGGGGGTGGACGAGTACGCGGCGCCGGTGTGCGTGTCCTTGGCGAATGTGCCGGGGGTGACCGTGGCCGGCACGCCTGGTGCGGGCAAGACCTCGGCGGTGAACAAGTTCGTCTGTGACCTCGCGCCGTCGGCGGCCGTGCAGATCGTGGGCTTCGACGGGAAGGTGTCGCGGGCCTCAGAGGGCGACTACGCGGACCTGGTCAAGCGGATGTTCGCGTTCTGCGGTGACGACCTGGACGAGGCCAACGCGCTGTTCAAGCGCCTGGTGGCGCTGCGCCGGCGGCGGTCTTCGGTGATCCGTGACGTGCTGGGCGTGAAGAACATGTGGCACGTCGGCCCCTCGCGGCTGTGGCCGCTCACGGTGGTGCTCATCGATGAGGCGCACACGTTCTTCCGCGAGTACAAGGGCAGCGACGCCGAGACGAAACGTTTGGCCGCACTGACGGCGGAGAACGCCCGGCTGGTGGAGGACCTGGTCAAGAAGGGCCGCAGCGTCGGCATCCTGGTGATCCTGATCAGCCAGAAGACCACCGGGGATGCCATCCCGACCTTCATCCGCGACGTGTGTCCGGTCGGGCTGTCGTTCGCGCAGAAGACCGTGGAAGCCGCGGTGGCCGCACTCGGTGACGACATCCGCAACTGGCCCGACGCCAGCCCGGTCACCTTGCAGGACCCCGCCTATGTCGGGGTCGCGGTGATGGCGATGCAGGGCCGCCCCGGCTTCACCCGCATCCGCACCCCGTACGTCTCCGACGCCGACGCAGCCCGCATCGCGGAAGCCACCTCCCACCTGACCGCCGACCCCGTCCTGTGCCTGGACGCCCTCCTCGACACCACCGGCCACACGGACCCCGGCGACGACGAAGGACCGGACGGCCCGGCCGTCTCCCTGGCCAAGCCCTGAACACCCCCGACCCGCACGTCCTGAGAGAGGAGGTTCCCCGCATGGCGGAGGAACGGTTCACCCGGCGCACCGTGACCGTGGTGATGGCCGTGATCGCGGTCCTGGCCTTCGTCTTCTCCTTCGGTAACGTCTGGGCGCTCGCCCTGCGGCTCGGCGTCCCGCGCCCGATCGCGCCGCTGATCGCCCCCATGGTGGACCTGTCCGTCGTCGGGCTCCTGGTCGCTCTGCGGTTCCTGGCCCTGCGCGGCGTGCACAAGGCGGAGTTGAAGGCCGGCACCCGGCTGCTGCACCTGTGCGGGCTGCTCGCCCTCGCGCTGAACACCACCGAGCCACTGCTGAGCGGACGCTACGGCCGGGCCTGTCTGGATACCGTCGCCCCGCTCCTGCTCCTGGGCTGGGGCCACGTCGGCCCCGCCTTCCTCGCCCACTTCCACACCGCCGCACACCTGGAGGACGCCAACACAGATACCCCCGCCCCCGCGCCCATCGCTGAGCCGGTGCCCACCTCCGCGCCCGCTCCCGAGACGGCGGCCCCGGCCCCTGAGCCGGTCCCCGCCGCGACACCTGCGCCGCCTCCGGCCGAAGTGCCTCCCGTGATCGAGGTGCCCGACTCCGCCCCCGCCCCGGCCCTCGCCAAGACGCCTGCCACCGGCTCCCGCCCGGCCCTGCCCGCCGCCCTGCTGAGCGCGGCCCGGCGCATCGCGGACGCCCACCACGCCGAGCACGGAACACCGGTCACCGCCGCCCAGCTCGCAACCCGCATGGGCGTCGCCCTGCCGGTGGCCACCGCCGCCCTCGCTCAGCTCTGAGCCACCCCGGCAACCAGCCGGATCACCTCTCCCTGAAACCACGCCCACCCGATGGGCCTGGTTCGCCATGCCCCGAGCAGCACCAACACGCCCACATCCATGGCCGGTTGCTGCTCGGGGCCACCCCGACAGAAGGGACACGCCCCGAATGGTCACCCTGGACCTGCGCCACGTGGCAAGCCCCGCCGTGCGGGACCTGCTCCGCCTTGTCAACCACCCCGACTTCGAGCGAGCACAGCAGCAGATCGAACGTCTCGGGGGCTGCACCGAACCCGTCCGCCTGACCGGCCGCACCGCCACCGTCGACACCACGACCGGCGAGGTGCTGCGCTCCTACACCACGTCCGAGGAGCCCACGGGCAGCCTGCTCACCGCGTGCGGGAACCGCCGCGCCTCCCGCTGCCCGGCCTGCTCCCGCCTCTACGCCGCCGACACCTACCACCTCATCCGCGCCGGACTCTCCGGCGGCAAGAACGTCCCCGACACCGTCCGCACCCACCCCCGCGTCTTCGTCACCCTCACCCCGCCGTCCTACGGCCCCGTCCACAACCGCCCCACCACCCCCGGCGGCGACATCCGCCCCTGCCGCTGCCGCAAACTCCACAAACCCACCGACCCCCTGCTCGGCACGCCGCTGAACCCGCAGGCGTACGACTACGCGGGCGCGGTCCTGTTCAACGCCCACGCCGGAGCCTTGTGGGCCCGCTTCACCACGTACCTGCGCCGCGAGCTCGCCGCCCGGCTCGGCTTGACCCAGAAAGCCGCCCACGCGGTCCTGCGGGTCTCCTTCGCCAAGGTCGCCGAGTACCAGCAGCGCGGCCTGGTCCACTTCCACGCCGTCATCCGGCTCGACGGCCCGGACGGCACCAGCAAGCCCCCGCCGCCGGACGCCACCGTCACCGTGCTCACCGACGCCGTACGCGCCGCCGCCGCCCGGGCCCGCGTCACAGTCGCGTCGGATGCGGTCGGGGAACGCGAACTCGGCTGGGGCGAACAGCTCGACGTAAGCGAGATCACGTCCTTCGGCACCGACGCCGAATTCACCGACCAGGCCGTGGCCGCCTACGTGGCCAAGTACGCCACCAAGTCCGCCGACGCCTCCGGCGCACTCGACCGCTCCCTGTGCTGCCGTCCCTGCCAGGGGCGAGGCGCCACCGTCCTCCCTCACGGAACCCCGCTCCCCTGCACCGCCTGCGACGGCACCGGACAGTCCCGCCCGCTGCGCCGACTCGCCGTCGCCCGGCACGTGCGGCAGATGATCCGCACCTGCTGGGAGCTGGGCAAGCTGCCAGAGTTCGCCGCCCTCAAGCTCTGGAAGTGGGCGCACATGCTCGGCTTCCGCGGTCACTTCTCCACCAAGTCCCGCCGATACTCCACCACTCTCGGCGCGCTGCGCGCCGCCCGCCGCGCCTGGCGCACCGAGCGGGCCCACGCCCACGCCGGTCTGCCCCAGCCCGACCCGACCACCACGCTCGTCGTCGGTCAGTGGTCCTACCTCGGCTCCGGTTACAGCCCCGGGGCGGCACTGCTCGCCGCCCACGTCTGGCACCGCAGAGAACTTGAACGGCAGTTCGCGGCAGAAGGGGGCTGCTGATGGCCTCGCCCCCGTCCATCGTCCTCCGTGCGGAGGCGGTCCCAGCGCCGGAACTGCTGACGGTTCCCCAGGTCATGGTCCGCCTCCAGCTCGGCCGCTCCGCCGTCTACGACCTGCTCCGAAGCGGCCAGCTCGCCTCAATCACCCTCGGCCGCGCCCGCCGCATCCCCGCCCACGCCCTCACCGACTTCATCCGTACCCGCCTCGAACAGGAAGCCGCCGCCTGATGACCACTCCGCGCCTCGCTCAATCCCGCCGCACCCGCTCCCGCGCCAATGGCGACGGAACCGTCTATCAGCGCAAGGACGGCCGCTGGGAAGCTGCCGGGTATGTCCTCGCCCCCGGCAACACCCGCAAGCGCGTCCGCGTCTACGGCACAACCCGCAAGGAAGCCCTCGCCAAGCTCACCGAGAAAACCGCCGCCAGCAACCTCGGCCTGCCTGTCGCGGCAGCCGACAGCACCGTCAGCGCGTACCTGACGTACTGGCTGAACGGCGTCGCCGTCCACCAAGTCCGCGAGAACACCCACACCCGCTACGCCGCCTGCATCCGCCTCCACCTCATCCCCGCCCTCGGCGCGAAGAAGCTCGCTCGGCTCACCGCCCGCGACGTACGCACCTTCCTCGACCACCTCCGCACCACCTGCCAGTGCTGTACACAGGCGCGGGACGCCGACCGGCGCTCCTGCTGCGCCATCGGCCAGTGCTGCGACAAGCGTCTGTCGCCGCTGACCGTGACCTACGTCCACTCGGTCCTCAAGTCCGCCCTGGAGCACGCCGTCCGCGAAGACGACCTGCCCCGCAATGTCGCCCGGAACGTCAAGACCCCCGCGCCCCGCCCCCGGCGGTTCCCGCCCTTCACCGCGAGCGAAGCCCGGCAGTTCCTCCACATCGCCAGCAGCGACCGGCTCCACGCGCTGTTCGAACTCGCCCTGCGCACCGGTCTCCGCAAGGGCGAACTCCTCGGCCTGTGCTGGGAAGACCTCGACCTCGACGGCGGCACGGCCAGCATCCACCGCTCTCTCCAGCGCACCCGTACCAGGGGCCTGACCACCCTGCACACCAAGACCCGCGCTTCCGAACGCCGCATCGTCCTCCCCACCGAGTGCATCCACTCGCTCAAGAGCCACCAGGAACACCAGCAGGACGAGCGCCAGGCCGCAGGAACGGGCTGGACGGACAACGGCCTCGTCTTCACCACCCTCACCGGGAACCCCCTTGACCCCACCAACCTCACCCGCCGCTTCCGCCGCATCCTCCAAAGAGCAGGACTCCGGACGATCCGCTTCCACGACCTCCGGCACTCGACCGCGACCCTGCTCCTGGAGCAGGGCGTGGACCTCGTCGTCATCAAGGAACTCCTCGGCCACGCCCACATCGGCGTCACCGCCGGCGTCTACGCCCACGTAAGGCTCCGCCTCCAGCGCCAGGCCATCGACACCCTCGGCAACGCCCTCAGGTCGACCGATGGCGACCACGACGACCCACCCGCCGCAGCCGTCGTCCGCTGACGTTGCCGTCAGCGTTGCCGTCAAACGACTCGGGGCCCTGCTGGAAGTCAGCAGGGCCCCGAGCTTCTTTCACCGCCAGAATGGAAGCGCTTCTTACGCTCTGGCGCGCCACAAGACAAAATCAGCGGCGCGTCAGAAGTTCGCGTGCGCCTCGTTCCATGCGCGCTCGAACTCTTCCGGAGTAATCACTTGGGCAGTGAATTCCGGTTGACTGGAAATTTCCTCCAGCGGCGGGAAAGGGATTTCCGAGAGGCCGACAGTTGCAGTTTCGAAACTCTCGTCCGCCCATTCGGATCGACCGTCCCGATAGAACTGTACCTTCCGAGTTTCATACCCGTCGTCGCCGAGCTCGCTGAGATAGAGCACAGGATCATCAGCGAAGTCGTGAACCCATGCGACCTTGACGTACCTCACCTCTAGTTCCTTCCAGAGCTAAGGATGCGGCCGGTTAGATCGAGTGACCCGCTGTTTGGGATCACGAACACTCCTGGCCTTCCTTCCACTACGTCTAGCCCTCTGACGTCGATTTCGATGTAGTGAGTGAACTTACGTCCAGCCCAGGGGACCCGCAAGAAAGCTGCTGAGAGCTGTCCAAGTGTCTTCGTCCCGGGCTTGATGTCCGTCAGGTACTGGCCATCTCCATAGCGAGCATCCTTCGGATTGTTCGCCTTCAGGGAAGGTCTCATCTCGCCACTCGAAATAATTCCGTCGTGCCCCGCTTCATTCGTGTAGTGGTAGAGACTTTGCGGCCCCTCAGAGGCAGCCTCCGCGGCCTCACCACAGTTATGCACGAGTACCGGCGTGGCACCCGCCAGCACATAGTACGTATGCAGGTTCCCGACGGTGAGGTCGTACGTCGTCCTGTGCTGGTGGAAGTTGTGGACCGCGCTGACGAGGACCGTCGTGCCGTCGGGCTGGCGGAGCCTGGTGCCGGGGGTGAGGTCGTGGGCGTCGGTCCAGCGGTGGTGGCCGGCGTCCCAGAAGGGGTGGTGCCAGGTCGTGGTGAGGGTGTGGGCGTGGTGCTTGCGGGTGTGGGGCGGGCCGCGGACCGGGGTGGTGTCCAGGGTGAGGGTCGTGAAGTCGCGGTCCGTCTTGGTGACGATGACGTTCTGGACCTTTTCCGGTGCGGTGACGCCGGTCTGGGGATCGGTCGCGAGGACGGTGTCGCCCGTCTTGATGTGGCCGATCGGTTTGGATGAGCCGTCGGCCAGGCGTACCGCCGTGCCGGGGACGAAGCTGTGCACGCTGCAGCCGATGGCTTCCGTGCCGGCGCTCTCGGCTTCTCTGGCCTCCGCCAGTGCGCGTTCGGTGTCGAGGACGCCGTCGGCGATCTTTGCCGCTTCCTCGGCGTCCTTGACCGCGGTGTAGGCGCGGTCAAGAGCGCGCCAGACCTTGAAGGCCTCGATACCGACCTTGATGGCCTTGAAGACCTTGCCCCAGGGGACGGCGGTCAGGGCGGTGTTGACGCAGCCCATGACGTCGCCCTTGGTGAAGCAGTTGTAGGCGTCGGTGAGGCCGATGACGTCGGCCACCAGGCTGAGGATGCGGTTCTTGAGGCCGGATGCCTGCTTCTTCGCGGCGGCGACTGCCGCATCCGCGGTGGCCTTGGCCCGTGCCGCTGCGCGGGCTTCGGCCTGCTGGTCCTTCTGGGTGTTGCCGTTGCCGCCGTTGGCTCCCTCACCCTGCCCGAGGCGGTGACCGTCGGTGCAGTTGCCGTGGTGGCAGTAGACCGGATTCGAGCCGCCGGGGTCGACCGGGCCCGTGTCGACGTAGCGCTTCGGGTTGCTCTTGCTGGTGCCGGTCCCGCCGATGGGGTAGCCGACGCCGCACTGGTCTGCCATGCACAGGCCGGAGGGATCAGAGCTGGTGACGGGGGTGTCGTCGGCGTAGTCGTAGGCGTTCCAGGACTGCGGGTCGCCGGTGTCCAGCAGGGGATCTGGGGCCAGGAAGCGGCCGATGGACGGGTCGTATTCGCGGGCGCCGAGGTTGGTCAGGCCGGTGTTGTCGTCCTGGGTACCGCCGACGTATCCGCGCTGGCCTGCGGTCCAGGCGCCTGTCTGGTCGCGTTCCTCGCCGAACGGCTTGTACTGGCGGCGGGTGACGGCCTGGGTCTGGGCGTCGATGGCCAGGGTTCCGGTGCCCTGGCGGTCCGGGATCAGGTAGGTGAAGTGGCCGTCGGAGGAATGGGTGGCCACGGTTTCGCCCGCGAGGGAGATGTAGCGCACACCGTCGGCGCTGGAGGCGCCCTTCTTGACGGTGAGCTCCTCGTCACCCGTGTAGAGAGTGGTGCCATCAGGACTGCGGCGGATCAGCAGACTGCCGTCGGCGTCGTAGAGGTACTTGGTGTCGCCGGCGCTGCCCGTCGAGGACAGGTCGGCGAGCTTGCCCTCGTCGTCGTACGTGAACGTGTCGGTACCCGCGCGCGTGGTGCGGGTCAGGACGTTGCCGTCCTCGTCGTAGGTGTAGGTGTTGGTGGTACTGGCGGTCGGATCGCCGGGGGTGACCTTGTCGACCTGGGCGACGGCATGCGCCGGGCCCTTGCCCGCGGTGAACGGGGTGTAGGTGGCGGTGGTGTCGTGGGACGTGTCGCCGGAAGGATCGTGGTCGACCTGGGTCTGACGCGCGCCGGTGTCGTCGTAGGTCCAGCTCTGCCAGTACGGGTTCGGCCCGCCCACGGTGGACGAGCCGCCCGGCGCAGGCGTGGCGGCGCAGTCGTCGGTGGCCGTCCAGGCCGCCTTCAGGCGCTGCGCCCAGTCGTAGCTGAAGCACTGGGTGTCGGTCTGGCCGGTCTCCAGCTTGTCGGAGATCTTGGTGACGTTGCCGGAGGGCTGGTAGGCGTACTGGGTCTGGTCGGCGATCGCGTGGCCGGACTGGGTGACGGTGGTGGAGCCGAGCAGACGGTGGGTCTGGTCGTCGTAACTGAGGGTCTGCTGAGCGAAGTTGCCCGACGTGCCGTAGGTGTACTGCTGCGGCTCGTCGAACTCCGTGTAGGTCAGGCCGCTGACGTACGCCCAGCCGTTGGTGTCGCCTCCCACGCCGATGGGGCGGTCGTAGGCGTCGTAGGTGTAGGAGACCGTCTCCTCGGGCAGCGCGACGGTGGTCGGGTCCTGGTCGGTGTACGACTTGAGTGTGCCGGTGAGGTTGTACCTGTTCTGATGGATGTAGGTACCGGCCAGCGCACCCTCGGACGAGGGCACGACCAGCTCGGTGGCCTGCACCCAGCCGTGGCTGTCGTAGCCGAGCACCTTGCTGGTGTACGCGGTGCCGCTGGTGCCGCCGACGTACCGGGTGGACGAGGTGGGCTTGCCCTTTTTCAGCGTGTCGTAGGTCCAGGCGGCCAGTTCGTTGCCAGGCGCGGGGTCGACACCGCCGGTGGTGTCGTACTCGGCCGTCTTGCGGCCCATCTCGTCGTACGCGTAGCTGATGGTCTTGCCGCGGTTGTCCGTGGTGGTCAGCAGCTGACCCGCGTTGTCGTAGGTGGAGCTGGACGAGCCCGTGTCGGGGTCGGTCTGCGACGTGCGGCGGCCCAGCAGGTCGTAGTGGCTGCTCCAGGTGTGGCCGCGGCCGTCGTCCTGCCCGATCTGGTGGCCGGCGGCGTCGTAGCTGTAGGTGACGGTGTCCGCGGCCCCGGTGGGGGTGCTGCCGTGGTAGCGCAGCAGCTTGACCGTCTGGCCGCGTGCGTCGGTGTACGTGGTGGTGGGTGTGTCACCGTCCGGCGGTGTGACGTCCACGCGGTCGGAGCCGGGATAGGCGGTGGTCGTGCGCCAGGTCTCCGATGCGAAGTGGTAGGCGATCGAAGCGGTCGGACGACCGGCGCCGTCGTAGACGGTGGCGGTCTGGGAGGGGGTCTCGTTGTCGGGCGCGGCCACCAGCGTGCCGGAGGGGGCACCGCTGTTGTAGTAGGGGTCGGAGCTGCTCACGGCCCAGCCGTGGCTGTCGTAGACCGTGTCGGTGATGACCCGGCCGCCGTCCGCCGTCGACGTCTGCGTCTCCCGCGGGCGCAGCATCGCGTCGTAGATCGAGATGGAGGTGCGGTAGGCGTTGTTGTCGAGCAGGGTCTGCGTGGTGACCGTCGACGGCACCTTCGGATCGAGGTCGTAGCTGTACTTGGTGTTGGGGTTGTTGCTGGTCGAAAAGCCCGGCTCCCACACCGCGGTGAGCCGGCCCAGCGGGTCGTAGCTGCTGGTGGTCGAGTAGCCCGCCGCGTCCGTGGTCTTCAGGTCCAGGCCACGCGCCGGATCCAGGGTGGTCGTCGTGCTGAAGCCCGCGCTCTGGCCGGTGACCTTGGGCTGGGTGACCTTGATGGAGGTCGGTGCGGCGCCGGTGGCAGGGGTGTAGGTCGTGGTGGTGGTGCGGTTGTCCGCGTCGGTCGCGGTGAGTTCGCGGCCGTAGGAGTCGTAGGTGTTCTTCAGCGCGGTGATGTAGTGCACCGTGCCGTCGCTGTCGACCGAGTCGGCCTTCTGCACCATGGTCACGTCGCCCTTGGTGGGAGGCGCGGTGTTGTCGGTGGAGTTGTCGAAGAAGGTCAGGTCGTCACTGATCAGGTCGTCCGGGTACTTCGGCGTGGCGGAGCACGAGACGGCGACCTGCTGGACCCTGCGCGGGGCGGGCAGGGTGTTGCCCGAGGCATCCTGGGCGTACCAGGTACGGGTGCACTTGTCGTCCGCGGTGGTGGAGGTGTCACCGCGGTCGTCGACCGCCTTCGGCAGGCCAGTGGCTTCGTCGATGGTGTAGTCGGTCTCGGTGGTGCGCTGGGTACCGTCCGCCTTGGTGGTGATGGCACGGCTGCGCTGGATGTTGACGCGGCGGGCGACCAGGGCGTCCAGGCCCGCCTTCGTACGCGACTGCGTCGCGGTGGCCGGTGAGCTCCAGGGATCGGAGATCTCGTCGGACAGCAGGGCGCCGCCGTCCCCGTTGTACCCCTCGGTCTCGAAAGGCTGGCCCGCCAGCCAGTCCGAGTCCTTCTGGGGGTCGTCGCCGGCGCGGTCGTTGAGGGTGACGCTGCGTGTGCCGGAGGAGGTCTTGTCGCCATCCATGCCGCGGAAGTACGTCTGCCGCGACAGCGTGATCCTCTCCGGCGAGGTGCCGGTTCGCGTCTCCACCGTGCCGTAGCCGCGCCACTGGTTCCAGGTGCGGTACTTGGCCTGCGTGAGCGGGTCGTCGTTGAAGTGCCAGGCCGGGTCGCCGATGTACGCGTAGGAGGTCTGGACGGGCAGGCCGTGTGCGGTCGGGTCCTGTGTGGTCACCGAGTTGACGACGAACTTGTTGAACCAGTCCAGTTGGGGGGAGGTCTGCCCCGGCGGGGTCCAGTACGACGGGTAACAGCGGTAGGTGTTGTTGTCCTCGCTGGACGGCAGCACCGTGGTGCCCTGCCGGTGGCACTGGGGACCCGAATAGTTGACGGTGATCACCTCCCCGGACTCGGTGGTCACGGTGGTCAACCGGTATCGGGTGATCGGCTGGTAGCCGTCCAGGCCGTCGACCCTGTTGGCGAGCGCCTGCCCGGCGAAGCTGACCGGAGGCAGGGACAGGCTTCCGCCGTCCTTGCCGGTGTGGGTGATGGACTGCAGCCACAGGGACGGCGTGGTGGTGTCCCCCGTGGCGGGGAAGGTGTGGGTCAGCGACCAGGCGTCGACGTCCTGGTAGGCGGTGCCCACCAGGATCTGGGTGCGGATGCCGGTCAGGCGCTTGGTGGTGAAGAAGGCCGGCCCGTGGTTGCCGCAGCTGCCCGTCGAGGCACAGGTCTGGTCGACGGGGACGTCGGGCCAGTGCGAGGCGTTGGCCGTCGTCATCTTCGAGGAGGCGCAGTCGAAGCTGGAGTCGGGCAGGCAGCGTTCGGAGGTGTCGAAGAAGACCTGGGCGGCGGCCGGCGCGGTGGAGTCGTAGACCTTGCCCGCCAGCTGGCCGTACTGGATCTTGGCGAGGTAGCCGCCGCGGGTGTAAGGGGTGGCGGTGGTGGCGTCGTCACGGCCGTAGTAGCCGGTCTCCGGCGTGTACCAGTAGCTCATGGCGTTGCCGTGGGTGTCGACGACGTAGTCGAGGTTCCACCGGTAGCCCTGCTGGCACCAGGAGGCGGCGAAGGTGGAGGCGTGGCACGGCTCGCCCGTGTCGTTGCCGTACACGGGGGTGGTGAACACCGAGTTGGTGGTGGCGTTGCCCGTGGCCCAGCCGGGCAGCCGGTTCAGGCCGAAGTAGTACCGGGTGCCGTCGGCGGTGGTGACGACGAAGTACTCGTGGTCGTTGTCGTCGTTGACCGTGTCGGTCTTGATCTCGACCTTTTCGCCGTTGTCGTCCTGTGGGTGCCAGGTGCCGGTCTTGTCGTCGTGGACGAGGGTGTTGGACGAGCCGCCCAGCGAGAGGGTGAGCGTCTGAGCGGTGTCCGACCAGCACTCGTCGGAGGTTTTCGGCGTGCCGTTCGCCGCGTCGTCGGAGCAGGCCGGGTAGCTGCGCTCGACGAAGCCCGGCGAGTAGTCCCAGCCGTCGCCGATCCAGGAGGACTGGGCGTTCGTGGAGGAGGTGCGCCCGTCCACGCTCTGCGAGTTGTAGCTCAGGGCAACGCTCGGAGCCAGACCGCCGGGGACGTCGGGCACGGTGATGGGGTACGAGTACGCGAAGGCGCCGCTGGAGCCACCGGCCGACCACTGACCGGAGGGCGCCAGCGAGGTCGCCCCGTAGTTGCCGCCGCCGCCAGAGGCCCCGGCCACTGCGGCAAGGACCATCGGCTGGGCCGCAGCGGCTTGTTGCGTACTGGCGCGGGCCGGCAGCGCGAGGTCGGCGGAGACGGTCCGGCCCTTGGCGTCGTTGGTGGAGGCCAGTGGAACCTGCGTACGGCACGCGGCCTTGTCGGGGGTGGTCAGCGCACAGGCCGGCAACCGCACCAGGTGCAGTCGGCCCGACCAGTCACCGCCGTACGCGTCCTTGAACGCCGAGTAGTCCAGGCTGATTCGAGCGCTGCCGCCGGCAGTCCTGGTGTCCGGCTGAACCGTGAGGAGCACGCCGCGCAGCCCGAGCTTCTGTGCGGCCTTCTGGCCCGGCATGCGCACATGCAGCTCGGTGCCCGAGGGCGCGCGGTGCTTGCCCTTGGATGCCTTCAAAGAGACCGGCAGATGGCCGGCGCGCTCGGCCTGAGCACCGTGGGCAGGCACGGCTGCGTCGCCGGCGCCCGCCGCGGGCCAGGTCGTGTGCGCCTTCTTGAGGTTCCAGCGGGCCATGCGCGGTACTGCGGCATGTCTGCCCCTGACCAGCGTCACCGGGACCGAGTGTTCCTTTTTCAGTTTCACCAGGTAGTCGGGGCGGTGGACCGCGGCGAGTGCCGCCTGCGGTGCGATGACACCCGCCATGAGTCCGAGCGCGGTGATGACGGCGATCCACAAGCCGGGAACCCTGCGTATCCGCATAGCTCTTGCGTAAATCCGGCACGGCGAATTCCGACGCACTCCGCCCCCCCAATTCAGCGTGACTGCCGAGGAGATATTCGATCAGGGCGGAGCCGACTTTCACAGAGCCTCCACAGTATTGATCATGCATAGGAATCACCATGAAAGGGCTTTGGAACAATCAAGAAAGGGCAGATGTGGCTTGAATTCGTCCATGGACTTACGCGACTGGTCAAGAAAGCCGCCAACGGCCGGAGTAGCAGCAAATCACCCATAATTCGCATTGGTCAAGCGGATAGGCAGGGCAGCGAGGTTTCAGCCACCTGTTGTCTCTTTGGCGCACTCACGGGTAGCCTCCCGATGCCTATCGGCTCTTTTCTGATCGGACGTAAACTGGGGGGCAGATGTCCGGCCTTTTTCGCCCGCGCCATGCGAACGGACCATTCAAAAAGAAACCGCGAATACCTGGCCGGCTGGTGGTCACGGCCGCCGTCTGCGCGGTCACGCTGTCTCTGGCGCCCGCCGTACCGGCCATGGCTGACGGAGGTGGTACGTCGCCCGTCTCCACGCCGGCGCCGCCCCTGCCCCAGTCCCGTCCCGACGGCCCCCTGGGCACCACACGTCCGGCGGACGACTCAGGTCTGACCAAGGACCAGCAGGCGGAACTGGCAGCCGCTCAGAGCAAGGCCGCAGCCACCGGCAGTCCAGTGCAGGTGGCAGCGCTGACCACCGAGACCGCCACCGTCCAGGCCAACCCGTCGGGCACCGTAACCTGGACAACCAACCTGCTGCCCGAGCGTGTCCGCAAGGACGACGCGTGGACACCCGTCGACGCCACCCTGCAGCAGAACGACGACGGCAGCTACAGCCCCAAGGCATCCGCGGAGCCTCTGTCCTTCTCCGGCGGCGGCACCACGCCGCTGGTGTCCATGGCGAGCGGCAAGGCGCAACTCGACTTCTCCTGGCCCCAGGCGCTGCCCAGACCGATCGTCTCCGGTGCCACGATCACCTATCCCGGCGTTCTCAAGGACGTGGATCTCCAGCTGACGGCGAACACCCTCGGTGGGTTCTCCGAGCTGATCGTCGTCAAGACGGCCGAGGCGGCCGTCGATCCCGCCCTGGCGACGCTGAAACTGACCACGCGTGCCACGGGAGTGACCGTCTCCGACGACGGCCACGACAACCTGCAGGCCGCCACGCCGGAGGGGCAGGTGATGTTCAGTGCCCCTCAGCCCCTGATGTGGGACTCCTCCACCGGCGGTACCACCACCCAACTGGCTGCTACGTCCCACGACACGGTCGGCTCAGCGCCCGCCGACACGGACGGCGGTGCGTCCGGACCGGGCATCGGAGCCCAGGTCGCCCATGTCGCGGATGACGTCAGCGGGAACACGCTGTCCCTGACGCCCGACCAGAAGCTGCTTGCAGATCCCGCCACCCACTACCCCGTCTACATCGATCCCAGCTGGAACCCGCACTACGCCACCGGCAGCAAACAGCACTACGTCGAGACGCAGCAGGGTTGCCCGTCGGCGAAGAACTACGACTCCACCCAGTACGGCGACCCCGGTGTCGGCTACAACAGCTGGTCCGGGTGCATCGGCACCGAACGCTCCTACTTCCAGCTCGGCATCCCATCCTCGGTCTGGGGCACCCACATCGTGTCCGCCACGGTGAACGTCAAGGAGAACTACTCGGCCAGCTGCAGCCTCTCCTCCGACGTCAAGCTGTATCTCAGCGGTGCCATCGGTTCCGGCACCACCTGGAACAACAAGCCGAGCCTGTCGAGCTACCTGGCGAGCAAGAGCTTCGGTCCCGCCTGCAGCAGCGAGCCCTCCGGCGGCTTCTCCGTCACCTCGACGATCGCCAAGAAGGCCGCCGCAAAGGACTCCAACTGGACCTTCGCCCTGGTCAACAGCCAGCAAGGCAGTGGAGACGGCAACTACTTCAAGCGGTTCGCCAACAACCCGTCCATGTCGATCGAGTACAACCACATCCCCGGCAAGCCGAGCAGCCTGGCCGCCAAGTTCGGCACGCACTCGGTCGGCTGCGGAACCTCCAGCCCCTACCCCGTGATCGGCAAGACACTGGTCACCACGCCGCCCACGCTCAACGCCGTGGTCAGCGACGGCGACAAGGACGCCTTGGCGGCGACCTACAAGTACTGGGTCAACGGAGGCACCTCCACCACGACCACCAGTGCCACCGTGGCCAGTGGGCAGAACGCTCCCAAGCAGCTGTCCTCCTCGTTCATGAGCGGGCTGAAGACCGGTGACACGGTGGGCTGGAACGTCACCTCCAGCGACGGCAAGGACACCAGCGCCACCTCTTCCACCTGCCACTTCACCGTCGACCTCACCGCCCCGGCAGAGCCGACGGTCCAGGACAAGGACGGCCTCTACCCGGAGGACTCCGCCGGCATCACCGCGGCGGGCACTCCAGGCCACTTCACTCTCAGCACCAACAGCGCCACCAAGTTCCTCTACAACCTGGACGTCAGCCCGCCCACGTCCAGCACGCCGAGCTCCGAGGTCGTCACGGCCTCCGGCAACACCGCGACGATCTCCGTCACCCCCGCCGCCCCGGGGACACACACGCTCTACGTCTACGCGGTCGACTCCGCCGGGAACGTCTCCGCCCAGCAGCAGTACCACTTCACCGCCCTCGGCCATCCCGGCAAGACCTATGCCAGCCTCAAGGACGCGTTCGACAACACCGCCGTCACCGACAATGACAACCAGGCAGCGGGCGACGCCGACGGCGTCGGGGCGACCATGTCACTGCAGGATCTCAAGGCGGCGGGCTGGCAACCCGGCGGCAGGATCACCGTGGACGGCGCCACGTTCACCCTGCCGAGCTTCGGGGCCTCCTCGGGCGACAACGTCATGGCCGCCAACCAGACGATCCAGATGAGCGGCAGCGGCCGTGCCCTCGTCTTCCTCGGTTTCTCCACCTACGGGTTCGTCAGTTCGCAACGCGCCGAGGACGACTACTCCAGCCCCGTCGTCCCGGACGGGACCTCCGTCAGCGGAACGGAATGCACCCTGGGCAACGGGCAGTACGAGGACTGCAGGGCCGGTGGACCCTACGGCTCCGTCACCTACGCCGACGGCAGCACCTCGGCCTACCACCTGACCGTCCCCGACTGGGTGTACGGCTCCAACGCCCTGGCCGCCGTCACGCTCCCCCACCGCAACCACACCAGCGGCACCCAGGAGACCCGCAGCACCAACATCTACGCCTTCGCGGTCCCTCTCAAGGCGGGTGCCTCGATCAGCTCCGTCACCCTGCCGGACCTCAGCGACACCGCCCGGCAGGACGTCCCGGGGCTGCACCTCTTCGCCATGGCCGTCCGTGACACCGGCACCGCACCCGGCGGCGCCCAGTGGACAGGCGCGTGGAGCTCTCCCAACGAGGGCGCGTTCAACTTCGAGAACACCGACTACAAGAACCAGACCTTCCGCATCGCGGCGAACCCGAGCGTGGCCGGTTCCAGCGTCCGCATCCGGCTGTCCAATGCGCTCGGCCGCACCCCGCTGACCATCGACCACACCACCATCGCCACCCAGTCCTCTGGAGCCGCCCCCACCGGAACCCCCGCTGACCTCACTTTCAACGGAGGCAGCAAAACGGTGACCATTCCCGCCGGTGGCGAGATCTACAGCGATCCGACCGCCTACGCCGCCACGCCCAGCAAGCGCGTCCTGATCAGCCTGCACCTCGTCAACGACACGCCCTACCTCGTCCAGCACAGCTGGGCCACCGCGGCCACGCAATGGGTCAGCGCCGTCGGATCGGGCGATCACACGGCGGACACCGCGACCACCGCCTTCAGCGGTACCGGCGTGCAGTGGGGTGAGTTCACGGACATCCTCACGGGCATCGACGTCGTCACCAGCGGCAACCAGCCCACCGTGGCCGTACTCGGCGACAACCTCATCGACCCCTTCGCCGACGGAACGAAACCCGGCCTCACGACTCCCCGTATCTCCGACTACCTCGCCACCGCGCTGAGAACCAACAGCCAGGGCATTCCCGACTACGGCGTCATCGCCTCCGGCATCGAGAACAACCGCCTCGCCACCGAGCAGTCCCAGGGCGGACCGGCCGTGCTGACACGGCTGGACCGAGACGTCCTCGCCGAACCCGGCGTCACCACCGTGGTCGTCGACCAGGGGTTGAAGGACATCCTTGCCGGGAGCGACGACACGGACCTCGCGCTGGCATACGGCCAACTGCTGGATCAACTGCGCGGGTGGGGCATCAAGGTCGTCCTCACCACCCTCACCCCCTGCCAGGGCTACAGCCCCTGCACCACGGACAAGGACACCGACCGGACCGAGACCAACACCTGGATCACCGACCAGACCGACTACAGCACCCCCACGGTCACCTATCTGGACGCCGAATCAACGGTGGCCGTCCCCGACGCCACGAGCACGGCAGACCCCGCACCCCTGATTCTGGACACCGACGCGGCACCCGACGACTACGACGCCGGCGACCACGTCAACCTCACCGCCGACGCCTACAACGCCATTGCCGGCGGCATCGACCTGACGACCCTCGGACCCGACAACTGACCGAACTGCGGCACACGGCGCCCCCGCAGGCCCACGGCCACGCGGGGGCGCCGTCCTGTCGGCGCTATGCCGTGGTCACGTACCTCACGAACGCCGCGAACGCCTCCGGCGCGAGGGTGAGGGCGCCGTGGCCGGGGTTCTTGGAGTCGCGGACGGCTACGAGGGTGGGGAGGTCGGCCACCTCGACGCAGTCACCTCCGGTGTTGCCGCTGTACGAGGACTTGCGCCACCGCACGTTCGTCAGGTCCGGGTGTATGCGCATAGTGTTCCTCCATCACGCGGGTGATCAGAGCCGCCGAGTCCTCCACGGAGAGGGCGGAGGCCTGCAGGTGAGCGTAACGAAGGCTCGCCTCCCGGAGGGTGTCCGGGTTGGCCGTCATGTGTCCCGAGATCAGGTCCTCGGTGTAGACGATGTCCGGGTGTTCGGCGAAGCGCAGGAAGTTGAACGACCCGATGAGGCTGGCATGTTCACCCGCCTCGAACGGCAACACCTGGATGCGCACCCACTTGTGATCCCGGAAGTTCAGCAGGCGGGCGAGTTGCTCCCGCATGATCTCCGGGCTGCCGACGGGTCTGCGAAGGGCTGCCTCGTCCAGGACGACCCAGGTCAACGGCGGCTGCTCGCGAGCCAGGATACGTTGACGCTCCATGCGGGCCGCCACCAGTTCATCGAGTCTGTCCGGCATGCCCGTTGCCAGCACGGCACGCGCGTACGCCTCGGTCTGCAACAGGCCGTAGACCATCTGTGCCTGGTACGTCGAGATATACGCCGCCTTCGCCTCCATCTCCGCGTAGGGCTGGAACCAGCTCGGCAACTGACTCCGCAACACCAGCCCCACCAACCGCGTGAAGACGCCGTCGGTCATCAGTGCCGCGTCCGCCCGCTCGGCGAACTCTCTGGTCGGGACCTTCAGCGTGGTTTCGATCTGGCCGATGAGGGAGGCGGTGCAGAAGAGGACGGAGCCCAGCTCCTTCTGCGTCAGCCCGGCTTCCTCCCGCTTCCTGCGCAGCTCGTATCCGAAGTAGTCCAACGGCGAGGCACTCGGATCGAGTTCGCGAACGTTCACCATGTAGCCGAGAGTAACGAGACGACCGCGCTCAGGTGGGGCTGTCGGCCAAACCGCCAGGGGCCTACCCTGCGGGCATGACCTCGACCGCCGCCCGCACCGCCCTGGAGCTGACCTCCGACCTCCCGGTCGCGGAGCTGGAGGATCTCTACCGGGACCTGCACCGCCATCCCGAGCTGTCGCTGCACGAGCACCGCACCGCGGGGAAGCTGGCCGGGCGGCTGAAGGGCGCCGGGTTCGAGACCGTCGAGGGGGTCGGCGGCACCGGGGTCGTGGGACGGCTGCGCTCCGGCGACGGGCCGACCGTGTTGCTGCGCGCCGACATGGACGCGCTGCCCGTGCGGGAGGCCACCGGGCTGTCGTACGCCTCGGAGACGAACGGGGTGATGCACGCCTGCGGGCACGATCTGCACGTCACCTGGCTGGCCGGGGCCGCCGAGGCGCTGGCCGCGGGGCGGGACGCCTGGCGGGGGACGCTGCTGGTGGTGGGCCAGCCGGCCGAGGAGACCGGGCAGGGGGCGTCCCGGATGGTCGCGGACGGGCTGTACGAGCGGTTCGGGCGGCCGGACGTGCTGCTCGGGCAGCATGCCGCGCCCGGCCCGGCGGGGCTGTACCCGCACGTCCCGGGACTGATCATGTCCGCCTCGACGGACGTGGACATCGTGGTGCACGGGCGGGGTGGGCACGGTTCCCGGCCGGAGGCCACCGTGGATCCGGTCGTCACCGCCGCCTACCTGGTCACTCGGCTGCAGACCGTGGTGTCGCGCGAGGTCGCCGCCCGCGAGTCCGCCGTACTGACGGTGGGCCGGATCGAGGCGGGCACCCGGCACAACATCATCCCGGACGAGGCGCGCATCGCGCTGAACCTGCGCACCCAGTCCGAGGAGGTCCGGCAGCGGATGCTGGCCGCGATCCGGCGCGTCGCCCGGGGCGAGTGCCTGGCCGCCGGCTGCCCGCGCGAGCCCGACGTCAGTATCGGCAACACCTTCCCGGTGACCGTGAACGACGCGGGCACCGACGCGGCCGTCGCCGCCGTGCACGGCGAGGTGTTCGGCGCGGGCACGGTGTTCGACCCGGGCCCGGCGATGGGCAGCGAGGACTTCCCCGAGCTGGCGCTCGGCTCGATCCCGTACGCGTACTGGTTCGTCACCACCACCCCGGGCGAGGTGTGGGAGCAGGCGCCCGGCGACACCCTCCAGGAGAAGTTCGCGGCCGTGCCGAGCAACCACAGCCCGCACTTCGCGCCCGACCTGTCGACGGTCGCGCCGGGCGTGCGCACGCTGGTCTCGGGCGCCCTGGCGCTGCTGGCGGAGGCCTGAGCCGGCCGGTCGGTTCTACTGGGCGGCGGCCTGGAGCTCGCGCAGGTGCCGCTGGACGTTCTCCAGCGCGCCCCGCCGGCGGCCCGGCACCCGGAGCCGCAACTCCGTGAGTGCGGTCCCGAGTTCGCGCGCCCGGGCGGCGTCCCCGATCCGGCCCCACTGGTGGTGGGCGCGGTCCACGGCGGCCTCCACGGCGGGGGCGTCGGGCGCCTGGCCCGCGGCCAGCCGCACCCCGGCGACCCGGAGCCAGGCCTGGCAGCTGCGCACCGGGTCCCCGGCGAACATCGCGAGGTCGGCCCGCACCTCGGCCCAGTGCAGCGCGTCCTCCGAGGCGGGCCCCTGGGCGCGTACGGCAAACTCCTCGTGGCGTGCGGCGAGCGCGTCGGCCTCGGCGTGCCGGCCCGACCGCACGGCGACGCTGATGGCGGTGTGCGGATCCGCGACGGGCCGCACCGGCGCGACAAGCGCGTCCGCCTCCGCATGCCGGCCCGACCGCACGGCGGCACCGACGGCAGTGTGCGCGTTCACCACGGGCCGAGTGGGCGCGGCAAGCGCCTCGGCCTCCCCAGGGCGGCCCGACCGCACGGCGGCACCGACGGCAGTGTGCGCATCCACCACGGGCCAGGTGGGCGGGGCGAGCAGGATGTTCGTGGCCGCCTCGTCGGCGATGCGGGCCAGCGCCTGACGGTGCAGCTCGTCCAGCGGCGGCCGGTACCCGCTGCGCAGCAGCGTCGCCACGGTCTTCATGTACGTCGGCTCGGCGAGTCCCCGGCGGCCGTGCGGGGGTGCGATGCGACCGTGAACGGTGGCGGTGCGGCCCGAGTCGAGCGGCCGCTCGGCCAGCTGCCGCCACACCTCCGCGTCTGCGTGCAGGTCGACCACGAGGGCGGTCTGCCCGGCCGGGCGCAGCCGCAGTTCCTCGCGGATCCAGTGCCAGGGCAGCGCGGTGTAGCGGACGGTGGCCGCGGTGGTGCGCGCCAGCGCGAGATGCGGCAGCCGCTGGCGGCGGTCCAGGTGCAGCTGGCCGGTGACGTACACGGTGAGCGGGCCGGGCGCGGCCGCGGCGGCCCGCAGCCGGGTGAGCACGGCCTGCGGCTCGACCGGGTCCGCGAGCTCGACGACGTTGGCGGTGTCGGTGCCGGACAGCACGACGGGGGCGACGGCGGCCAGCACCGGCAGCACACCGGCCGCGTCCACCAGGCGTCCCCGGCCCAGCGGCGAGGCCGCGAGCAGCAGCACGGTTCCGGGCATCGTCCCTCCCCCTGTCGAGCCGCGGACCCCCCGCGGATCCGCGCTCCCGCCAGCACCGTAGCCGCTGCGGCCGCGCATCCGCTCCTCAGGACCGCGAACCTCCCGGTTCGGATGTCTCGCCCGCCACCCGTGCCGGCTGCCGCTGCACCCCGATCCGCCGGACCGCGAACACGGTGGTGTCGTCCGCGATCCGGCCGCCGCTGTGCCGCAGCACACCGTCGCGCACCCATCGGACCAGGCGGTGCGGCTGGATGCGGCGCGGGTCGGCGGCGACCGCGCGGGCCACGTCCTCGGCCACCGGGTAGAAGTCCCCGTGGGCGTCGCGCGCCTCGCTCACGCCGTCGGTGACCAGCAGCACGGTCTCGTCGAGGGCGAACGGCACCCGGCGCACCGGTGGCAGACCGCCGCCGAGGTCGGCGAGGCCGAGCGGCAGCCCGTCGCCGCAGGGCAGCTCGCGCACTCCGCGGGGGCCGACCGCGAGCGGCGCCTCGTGGCCGAAGTTGACGACTTCGACCACGTCGGGGGCATCGCGGGGGAAGGCGATCAGCACGGCGGTGGCGAAGCGGTCGGCGTCGTCGCGGCCGATCGCGGTGGTGTGGACGCGGTGGCGGACCATGCGGGTCTCCAGGCGGTCGGCGACGGTCGCCAGATCGCTCTCGTGGTAGCCGGCCTCCCGGAAGGTGCCGAGCAGCGCGGCGGCCGTCTCCACGGCGCCCAGGCCCTTGCCCTGCACATCCCCGACGAGCACGCGGGTGCCGTAAGGACTGGGCTGGATGTCGTAGAAGTCGCCGCCGACCCGGGCGTCCACGTCGGCGGCGAGGTACACGCCCGCGTGTTCCAGGTCGGCCCACTGCGTCGGCAGCGGGCGCAGCACGGTGCGCCGGGTGGTCTCGGCGATGTCCCGGATGTGCAGCATCTGCCGCTCGCGCCGCACCCGCGCCGCCGAGGCCAGGGAGGCGAGGAGGCCGCCGAGGGCCACCAGGACGAAGTCGGCCGTGCCGGCCTGGTACTGGCCGGGCCAGGCGCCGTCGACGGCGATGTACGTGAGCAGCGACAGCACACCGTAGCCGGCCGTCGTCCACACCCCGCAGATCGCGGCGGCGATGCCGGGGACGAGGACGAACCAGGAGGTGATCCGGAACTCCTCGGAGGTGTTGACGTCCAGCAGCACGATCCCGGCGAGCAGCAGCAGCGGCGGGAGCCAGGCGATGCTCCACCCGCGGATCCGCAGCGGCTGCGGGCGCCGTCGGTACTCCTTCTCCGTCACGGCGGCCGGTCCTCCATGCCCCTCAGCGAAACACGGGAGAGATCGGCCCGCATCCGGGCGGGCGTCACGCTCCCGGCCGACTTGCCAGGCCGTGCCCCCAGGTGTGCTCTTGTAGGCGGGGGCGGAGAGAGAGGAGTGCTCTCATGGCTCACGCGGCACCGGCGTCCGGCGGACTGCCCCGGCGCGGACCGGCACCCGAGGTGGAGGCCGGCACCTCCGCGCGCCGCGGCCGCACGCCCGACGTCTTCGACGCCCGCACCCACCGGATCTGCCGGGTGGCGGTCCCCGTCCTGCTCGGCCTGGTCTACGGCTACTGGGTCGCGGCGAACAACCGCTTCGGCGGCCCCATCACCGGCTGGAACCTGCTGCTCGGCTTCGCCAGCGCACTGGTGTTCGCGGTGCTGTCCATGACCCTGCTGGTGCTGGGCCCCCGGATGATACGGGAGGTGCACGCGCTGCTGTGGTCGGCGTTCGTCGGCTGCGCGTTCGGCTTCCTCTACATCCAGAGCGTCACCTCGATCCGGCGGGCCGTACTGGTCGCGCTCCTGATCTCGGCCGGCACCTTCACGGTGTTCTTCTACCGCTACTACACGCACGAGGACGCGTTCGGACGGCGCATCCGCTGATCCCGACCGGTGACGCCGCAGCCGCTGATCCCGAACGGCAGAAGCCGCATCCACTGACCACGACGGCACACGCCGCATCCACTGACACCGACGGCACACGCGGCATCCACTGATCCGACGGGCGGCGGGGAGGCGGCGCACCGGGACGCGGTGCGTGGGCCGCGGCCGGTGGGGCCGGGGCCCACGCACTCCCCGTACCAGGAAACACCCGTCCGCTCCGGGCCGCCTCCCGGCGCCCCGTCCCCCGAATGGCATCGCCCGGCTCGCGCCCCCGCCCTGCGGGCCCTTGCCTGGAAGGGTGCCCACACGTCTCAGGAGCGCCCTGTCGGCCGTACTGATCACCCTCTCCTGTCTCCTCCTGCCCTTCGGAGCACTGGCGGCCTGGGCGGCGTACGGGCTCACCGACACGAGCCGGTACGTCACCACGATGGCCCCGCTCGCCTCCGACCCCGACGTGCGGGAAGCCGTCGCGGACACCGTCGGCGACGACATCCTGCGCGAGGTGGACCGCCACCTCGTGGACGTGCGCCCGCTGCGCGGCTCCGTCCGCTCGTTCGTGCACGACGCCGTGCGCTCCTTCACCCAGACCCAGGCGTTCCGGCTGGCGTGGAACGCCGGCAACCGGGTCACCCACGACGCGGTGCTGCAGGCACTGCGCGACGACCGCAAGGAGGCGGCCGAAGAGCCGGTCACCGTGGACTTCGCCCCGGTGACCGCCCAGGTCAAGCGACAGCTCGCCGAGGACCACATACCGCTGGCCGCACGCATCCCGGTGGAGCACACCGCCGTCGCCGTGCTGCCGGCCGACGACCTGGCCTCGCTCCGAAAGGGGTTCCACGTGCTCGAAGTCGCCGGATTCTGGCTCCCGGTCGCGGCGGCGGCCTTCGCCCTCGCCGGAATCACCCTGGCCGTGCGCCGCCGCCGTGCGGTCACGGCGACCGCGCTGGGCGCCGCCCTGGGCGGCGCGCTGCTCGGGCTGGCGGTGGCGGCCGGACGCAGCCTGACCCTCGCCGACCTGCCCGCCGACGTTCCCCACCCGGCCGCAGGCGCCGTCTACGACGCCCTCACCGGCCCCCTGCGCACCGTCTCCTGGCTGCTGCTCGGCCTGGGCCTCACGGTGGCCCTCACCGTCTGGCTGACCCGCCGCCTGCGGCTGGGCCGCCCCGCGCGACGGCGGCGAGGGTCGCCAGGGCCCGCGCCAGCTCCGGCTCAGGCGCCGACGCGAGCCCGAGTCTGACCGCGTCCGGGGTGCGGCCGGGTCCGACCGAGAACGCCGTGCCCGGCGTGACCGCGATTCCGTGCGCCCGCGCCGCGGCCGTGAAGGTGTCCGCGCGCCACGGCGCGGGCAGCTCCCACCAGGCGAAGTAGGCGGCCGGGTCGGACCGTACGGCGAAGCCGGCCAGCTTCTCGGCGACCAGCCGCTGGCGGCGCGCCGCGTCCCGCCGCTTGGCGGCCACCAGCCGGTCCACGGTGCCGTCGGCGAGCCACCGCACGGCCGCCTCCAGCGCGAAGCCGCCCGCGCTCCACCCGCCGGAGCGGATCGCCCGCGCCACCGCCTCGGTGCGCCCCTCCGGAACGGCCACGAAGCCGACGGTGAGGCCGGGCGCGACCCTCTTGGACAGCCCGTCCACCGCATGGACCAGACCTGGTGCGAGCGCCGCGAGCGGAGGGGCGCCGCTCGGGTGCAGGAAGGCCCAGATCCGGTCCTCGACGACCGGTGTCCCCAACCTGTGGACGACGTCCGCCAGCTCGGCCCGCCGGGCGGCGGACGCCGTCCGCGCGGTCGGGTTGTGCAGGGTCGGCTGGAGGTAGAGGGCGGACAGGGGCGCGGTGCGGTGGGCGGCGGCGACGGACTCGGGCCGGGGCCCCTCCTCGTCCGTGGCGAGCGGCACGAGGACCAGCCCGAGACGGGCCGCGATCTGCTTGACCAGCGGATACGTCAGCGGCTCCACGCCGACCCGGCCGCCGGGCCGCACCAGGGAGGCCAGCGTGGCGGCGATCGCCTGACGGGCGTTGCCGG
>NZ_JBLEBI010000308.1:0-4110 GCF_047340315.1 Streptomyces sp. AF1A | reverse complement strand
GCCCCCGCTATGCCGCCCCGCTGGGCCACGCCGGTGCCACGGCCGCCCTGCTCGTCCTGGCCGCCGGTGCCGCGTGCTGTGCCGCCTGGGCGACGCCCGTACCGGCGCTGCGTCTGGCGCTGCGGACGCTGGCCGCCGGGATCGCCCTGACCGGGGCCGTGCTGGGGTCGGCGGCCGGTTGCGCGGCCGGCGCGGTGATCCTGCTGTGCTCACTGGCCGCGGGCCGGGTCGTCCGACGGGGCGCATGGCTCGCGGCACTGGCCGTGGTCGCGGCCCTGGTGGCCGGCACGGTCTGGGCGGTCGCCGCGAACGCCCCGACCGGTGGGCTCTCCGGGGTGATCGAACACCTGCTGACGCCGCGCCGGGTGGGACTGTGGCGGGACGCCCTGCGGCTGGCGGGCCGCAACGGCGGGCTCGGCGTGGGCGCCGACCGGTTCGGCGAGCTCAGCGGGCCGCAGCCGCCGCAGTTCGACGGCAAGCCGCACTCCGCCCCGCTCCAACTGGCGGCGGAGCAGGGGCTCGTCGGTGTGTTCCTGCTCGTCGCCGTGTTCTGCTGGGTGCTGCACGCACTGTGGCGCGCCCCTCGCCCCACGCCGGTCGCCCTCACCGCGGGCACGGCCCTGACCGCGCTCGCCGTCCTCGCCTCGGTGGGCGACGCGCTCAGCTTCACCACGGTGACGGCGGGTGCGGGACTGCTGGCCGGCTGGGCGACGGCACGACCGTGGACGGGAGTCGGCGCGGAGCCGGACGACCCCCGGTGATCGCCTGCCGGCACCCCTGGTCCGTCGTCGGACGGAACGACGGAGCAGACGGACTCAGCCGGCCGTGCCCGGCCTGATCGAGCCCAGCCTGGCCCTGATGGCCCGTACCGCCGATTCGGCGTTGTCCACGGTGATCGTGAAGGTGTGGCCGTCCCACAGGTTGAGGACGATGCCCTCCCCGCGGCGCACGACGACGGCAGTGCCCTTCTCCGGACGCCAGCGGTAGCCCCAGCCGCCCCACTGCCGCGGGGTCACCAGGGCGGTGAAGTCGGCGCCCGCCACATGGGAGAGCGGGATGCGCCGGCGCGGCAGCCCGATGTGGCCGCAGCGCACCTCGACGCACTCCCGGTCGAGTCTGAGGTCGACGTGCACGAAGGCCAGCGTGCCGAAGAGGACGAGCAGGCCGGCCGCGATGCAGCCCACGACGGACATCGCGAGCGCGGCGATGCCGGACGTCCACGCCGAGTCCACCGCCAGGTGGATGCCGAGCGCCATGCAGGCCGCCCCGACCACCGCGAGCAGCCACTGCGCCCGGTTGGTGGCCCGTCCGGTCCAGACGTCCTGGTGCGAGGTGTCGTCGGCGCGGCGCTGCTCCCTCATGTCTATGAGGTTACTCAGGTTTCGTTGCGCGGGTAGGGAGTGGCGGAGAGTCACTGGCCCGGGTGGAGCAGGGCGGGCCGAGCGGCCCGGGCCCATCCCCCGGCGGTCAGCGCACGGGGCTGACCGTCTGCAGGAAACGGCCCTCGGCGTAGGCCAGCGCCGTGTCGGGGAGCGCTGCCTCGCGGCCGCTGAGCAGCACCGTGAGCGTGGTGTCGGCGACGGCGTCCGGCGCCGGCTCCGCACCGATCCTGCGCAGCGCCTGCGCGGCCACGGCCCCCGCGGAGCCGTGCAGCATCAGCGGCGGACGGCCCGGCTGCTGCACGGCCGCCCGGATGCGCTCGGCGACCAGCTCGTAGTTGGTGCAGCCGAGGACGAGCGTGGTCACGTCGTGCGGGGTGCGGGCGGCAGCCGAGGCGATCGCGGCGTCGATCGCGGCGTCGTCCGCGTGGTGCACGGCATCGGCGAGCCCCGGGCAGGCCACCTCGGTGACGGCGGCACCGGCGGCGAACTGCTCGATCAGCCCCCGCTGGTAGGCGCTGCCCGTGGTGGCGGGCGTCGCCCAGATCGCGACATGGCCGCCCCCGGCCGCGGCCGGCTTGATGGCCGGGACGGTGCCGATGATCGGCAGGTCCGGCTCGAACCGGGCGCGCATCTGCGGCAGGGAGTGCACGGACGCGGTGTTGCAGGCGACGATCAGGACGTCGGGCCCGTGCGCGGCGGCCGCCTCGGCCACGGCGATGGCCCGCTGCGTGATGTCCTGCGGAGTGCGCGGCCCCCAGGGCATCCCGTCCGGGTCCCAGGACAGCACCAGGTCGGCGTCGGGTCGCAGCCGGCGTACCGCGGCAGCGGCGGGAAGCAGGCCGATTCCGGAGTCCATGAGCGCGATCTTCACCCGGCCACGATAGACGATCCCTCTCGTGGACCCCTTGGCGTGGGGCAGACTGCGGACCGTGAGCGCCTTCCTGTGGATCACCGTCGGATCGCTGGCCGCCTGGGGCTGGCTGCTGCTGTGCCAGGGGTTCTTCTGGCGCACGGACGTGCGTCTGCCGCCGCGTCGCGAACCGGAGGAGTGGCCGTCGGTCTGTGTCGTCGTACCCGCCCGCGACGAGGCCGCCGTGCTGCCCGCGAGCCTGCCGTCGCTGCTGGCGCAGGACTATCCGGGGCGGGCGGAGGTCTTCCTGGTGGACGACGGGAGCACGGACGGCACCGGGGAGCTGGCCCGCGAGCTGTCCGGGCGGCACGGCGGGCTGCCGCTCACCGTGGGCTCTCCGGGCGAGCCGCCCGCGGGCTGGACGGGCAAGCTGTGGGCCGTACGGCACGGCATCTGTCTGGCACGCGCGCGTCACCCGGAGTACCTGCTGCTGACGGACGCCGACATCGCGCACGCGCCGGACAGCCTGCGCGAGCTGGTGGCCGCCGCCCGCACCGGGGGTTTCGACGTGGTGTCGCAGATGGCCCGGCTGCGGGTGGAGAGCCGATGGGAGCGGCTCGTGGTCCCGGCGTTCGTCTACTTCTTCGCCCAGCTGTACCCCTTCCGGCGGATCGGCCGGACGGGGTCGCGTACGGCGGCCGCGGCGGGCGGTTGCGTCCTGCTGCGCGCCGGCGCGGCGGAGCGGGCGCGGATCCCGGACGCCATCCGGCACGCCGTCATCGACGACGTGGCGCTCGCCCGGGCGGTGAAGGGCGCGGGCGGGCGGGTCTGGCTGGGGCTGGCCGAGCGGGTGGACAGCGTGCGCCCGTACCCGGGGCTGCACGACCTGTGGCGCATGGTCTCGCGCAGTGCGTACGCCCAGCTGCGGCACAACCCGCTGCTGCTGCTCGGCACGGTCGCCGGGCTGGCGCTGGTCTACCTGGTGCCGCCGGCGGCCGTGGTCGCGGGTGCGGCCGGCGGCGGCGCGGCAACGGCGGTCCTGGGCGCGCTGGCCTGGGCGGTGATGGCGGGCACGTACGTGCCGATGCTGCGCTATTACCGGCAGCCGCCGTTGCTCGCCGCGCTGCTGCCGTGCACCGCGTTCCTGTACCTGCTCATGACGGTGGACTCCGCAGTGCAGCACTACCGGGGGCGCGGGGCGGCCTGGAAGGGCCGCACGTACACGCGTCCCGGCGCGGTGCCCGACGAGGGCTGAGCCCCGTCATTTGCGGCCGGGCGTCCAGTTCATGCCCCACCCGTAGGCGCGGTCTACGGTCCGCTGCGGGCTCACCCCGCGCTCCGGCACGAGATACCGGGCCTCGCGCTGGACGAGGAGGTCGCCGCCCGTGTTGGTGATCAGGGCGAGCGCGCACACGGTGGAGGGGACCGTGCACTCGTCCAGCGAGAAGTCGATCGGCGCGCCGTGCTGCGGCCGCAGGGTGACCGTGGCGTGCAGGTCGGCGAAGGAGCGGGCCCCCTCGTAGATGGTGACGAAGACGAGAATGCGCCGGAAGTCCCGCGTGTGGTCGAGGTTGACGGTGAGGTTCTCGCCGCTCGCCACGGCGCCGGTGCGGTCGTCGCCGTCGAGATGGATGTACGGCGGCCGGTGCAGCGACCCGAAGGCGTTGCCGAGGGCCTGGACGACCCCCTTGCGACCGTCGGCAAGCTCGTACAGCGCGCACAGGTCGAGATCCAGGTTCCCCTGGCCGCCGCCCCAGCGGCCGCCCCGGCCGGAGAGCCGTTTGCGCACCTGCCAGTTGAGGTTCACGCGCAGGGCACCGGAGGTCCCGCCCTGCTTGGCCAGCGAGACCGAGGGGGCCGCCTTCGTGAGGGTGACCT
>NZ_JBLEBI010000307.1:0-4202 GCF_047340315.1 Streptomyces sp. AF1A | reverse complement strand
CCGCACCGTTTTGGGTGCGTCCTTGTCCGTACTGTGCCCCTAGGGCATGACATGCGCGGCTTCCCGGCTTCCCGGTCGGCCGCACTGTTTTGGGTGCGCACCCTCTCTTGTCCGTACTGTGCCGTGGGGGTGTGCGGGGCGCGACTTTCGGGGCGCTGATTGCGGTGTTTGGTGGGCGGGCCGGAAACACCGGTTGTGGCCTGCTGGCCCGGCCGGGCGGGGCGCGGCGTGGCGTTGTGTCACCGATGCGTCAATATGTTTGGGTGATCGTTCATCAGTGCCACTATGTTTTGGGATCAGGGAATTGAAGACGGGCGGCGACGGCTGTCGTCCATTCGCCTGACAGGCTGAGGGCCGAGGAGATTGGCTGCCTGTCGAGAACGAAGGTTCGGTGACTTCATGCTGAAAACCGTGGAAGACACGATCAGTCATCATCTCGCCCGGGCCGCGGCGCAGGCCCCCGCCGAAAAAGCGTTCACTTTTGTGGACTTCAGTACCGGCCGGGGCGGGGTGTGCACCTCGTTGACGTGGGGCGGGCTGCGGGAGCGGGTGGGTGCCCTTGCGGGGGTGCTGCGCGACAGCGGTGCGGCTGGTGAGCGGGTGGCTTTGGTGGGTCCGCAGAACCTGGACTATGTCGTGGGCTTCCTGGCGGCCGTGTGTGCCGGCGCGGTTGCCGTTCCCCTGTTCTCGCCGGGGCTGCCCGGCCATGGTGAGAAACTGGCCGCCGCGCTCGCCGACGCCGATCCGGTGTTCGCTGTGACCAGTGGTGAGGGGCGTGAGGAGGCGGAGAAGTTCTGCGCGAACCAGGACGGGCTGCGTCTGCGCGTGGTCACCGAGGGGGACCTGCTGTCGGGCCGGGCGGTGCGGGGCGGGGACACCCGCGGTGAGCCTGCTCGTCCGCGGCCCGCGGATGTGGCGTACCTGCAGTACACCTCCGGCTCGACCCGTATGCCCTCGGGGGTGGAGATCACTCATGCCAACGTGTGCGCCAACGCCCGTCAGGCGCTGACGGCCTATGGTATGCGCAGCGGGCGCAACTGCACGGTGGGCTGGCTTCCGCTGTACCACGACATGGGGCTGGTGCTGGCGGTGGTGCTTCCCGTTGTGGGCACCCTGCACTCGGTGTTCATGGATCCGCTGGCCTTCGTGCAGCAGCCGGTGCGCTGGCTGCGGCTGCTGAGCGAACACGGCGGGGCGCTGACCGCGGCTCCCAACTTCGCCTACGACTACTGCGTGCACCGTGTCAGTGGCGAGGAGCGTGCCACGCTCTCGCTGGGCCAGGTCGCGGCGATGGTCAACGGCAGTGAACCCATCAACGAGCAGACGCTCAGGCGGTTCCAGGAGGCGTTCGGCCCGGTGGGTGCGCGTGCTACGGCGATGCGTCCGTCCTACGGGCTGGCCGAGGCGACCGTGTTCGTGTCTGCTTCCCCGGCGGGCCGGGAGCCGGTGGTCACCTGTTTCGACCGTGACGCGCTGGCGGCCGGCACCGCCCGGGCGGTCACCGATGGCGACGGCCGGCCGGTGACCCGTCTGGTCGGCTGCGGGCGGCCCACCGGGCAGGAGGCCGCCGTCGTGGATCCCGAGCGCCGGGTGCGGCTTGAGGAGGGGCGGGTGGGGGAGATCTGGCTGCGCGGCCCCAACATCGCCCGCGGCTACTTCCGCGACCCGCAGCACAGCGAGGCGACCTTTGGCGCCACCCTGCACGACGACAGCGACGACAGCGACGGCGACGGCGACGGCGACGGCGGGGGCGGGGGCGGGGGCGGGGGCTCGCGCTGGCTGCGCACGGGGGATCTCGGGCTGTGGCACGAGGGTCATCTCTACATCACCGGCCGCCTGAAGGACCTGGTGATCATCGACGGGACCAATCACTATCCGCAGGACATCGAGCACACCGTCGAAAACGCGCACCCGGCGATCCGCCGCCATCACGCCGCGGCGTTCTCCCTTGCCACCGACGACGGGGAACGCCTGGTGGTGGTGGCCGAGCACGTCCGTGACCTGGCCGAGCCCGCCCGGGTGCGCGAGGAGGTGACCCGTGCGGTGCGCCAGGCGGTCGGCGCCGCGCACGCCGTCGCGGTGCACGACTTCGTCCTCGCCCCGCCCGGCACCGTCCCGCACACCACCAGCGGGAAGGTGGCCCGCCGTGCGTGCCGCGAGCACTACCTGCGGGGTGTGTTCACGTGCGGCACGCGTGTGCGCGCACGGACCGGCCAGGCATGAACCGGCCGGGCGGATTGCGGGAGCCGGCCGGCGAGGACACCGGGGCCGCCACCGCCGTGAGCGGGGGCCGCCCGCTGGGTGTGCGGACCTTTGACACGCACGTGCACAGAGAGACCGACGAGGCATGAACCAGCCAGGCGGACACCAGGAGCCGGCCGTGGAGATGAGGGCCACCACCGCGGAAGGCGGCGGCCGTCTGAGGGGCGGCGCCGACCAGGTGCGCGGCGTGCTGCGGCAGCTGCTCGCGCAGACCTGCAACATCGCGCCGGAAGAACTCGACGACGCCCGGCCGGTGGTGGAGTACGGTCTGACCTCCCGCGACGCCGTCGGACTGACCGGCCAGCTGGAAAAGATCCTGGGCCGGTCCCTGCCTGCCACGCTGCTGTGGGAGCATCCCACCATCAACCGGCTCGCCGCCGCCCTGGCCGACGCCGGCGGCAAGGATGCCGTGCCCGCGCAGCCGCCGTGCCCCGCGCCCGGGTTGCCGGACGGCGAGGGGCTGGAGGATGCCATCGCCGTCGTCGGTATCGGGTGCCGTCTGCCCGGTCCGGTGTATGGGCCGGACGCGTTGTGGGCCCAGCTGATGGCCGGGCAGGACGCGGTCGGGCAGGTGCCCGGCACACGCTGGCCCAGTTTTGCCGGCACGGCGCCCGATGTTGCGGCTCTGATCGAGTCGACCCCCAAGCAGGGTGCCTTCTTGGAGGACATCGACCGGTTCGACGCCGCGTTCTTCGGTATCACCCCGCACGAGGCCGAGGTCATGGACCCTCAGCAGCGGCTGCTGCTCGAAGTGGTGTGCGAGGCGCTGGATCATACGGGCGTGCCCGCGTTCGCCTGGCAGTCCACCTCCACCGGGGTCTTCGTCGGCCTGAGTTCCCTCGAGTACGGGCACCTGACCACCTCGGATCCGGCCCGGCTGAGCGCGTGGACCGGCACCGGGGCCGCCGGCAGCATCGCCGCCAACCGGGTGTCGTACCTGCTGGACCTGCACGGCCCGAGCATCACCGTGGACACGGCCTGTTCCTCCTCCCTGGTGGCCGTGCACCTGGCGTGCCGCAGCCTGCGCAGCGGGGAGTGCGAGAGGGCACTGGCCGCAGGCGTCAACCTCCTGCTGTCCCCGGCCGTCACCGCCTGCCTGGGCCAGGCGGGTGTGCTGGCCCAGGACGGCAGGTGCAAGCCCTTCGACGCCGCGGCCAACGGCATCGCCCGCGGTGAGGGCTGCGGCGTCGTCGTGCTCAAGCGGCTGGTCGACGCCCGGCGCGAGGGGGACCGGGTGCTCGCCGTCATCCGGGGCAGTGCCGTCAACCAGGACGGCCGTTCGGCGGGGTTGATGGCACCCAACCCGCTCGCGCAGCAGGCCCTGCTGCGCGAGGCCCTGCGCGATGCACGCATCGCCGCCACCGACGTCGACTACGTCGAGGCCCACGGGACGGGCACGTTGCTGGGCGACCCCATCGAGGCGGCCGCCCTGGGAGCGGTTCTGGGGCGGGGCAGAGAGCCCGAGCGGCCGCTGCTGATCGGCTCGGTCAAGAGCAATGTGGGCCACCTCGAGGGCGCGGCCGGCCTCATCGGCCTGATCAAGACCGTGCTGGCCCTGCACCACGGACGTATCCCGGCCAGCCTCCACTTCCGCCGGCCCAACCCGCACATCGCCTTCGATGAGCTGAATCTGCGCGTGGTCACCGAGGCGATGGCGTGGCCGGCCACCGGCAACCGGCCGGCGCGCGCCGGGGTGTCGGCCTTCGGGTTCGGCGGCACCAACGCCCACGCCGTCCTCGAACAGGCCCCCCCGGCCCCCGCCGGGCCCGCGCGGGGGCGCCACGACGAGGAGGCGGCGGGCCACCCGCACCTGCTGCTCGTCTCCGCCCGCACCCCGGACCGGCTTGCCGACGTGGCCGCGAGCCTGTCGCGGTGGGTGGCCGCCGACGGCGCACCCGCCCTCACCTCCACCGGGGTCTTCGTCGGCCTGAGTTCCCTCG
>NZ_JBLEBI010000306.1:0-4246 GCF_047340315.1 Streptomyces sp. AF1A | reverse complement strand
TGCTGGTCGCCGCCCTGGTGGCCGGAGCGCTGCTGCTGCGTCCACGCTCCACGCGGCCGGTGCCCGGCGTGCTCGACGAACTGCCCGTGCTGTGCGGCCGGATCGCGGTGGCCTGGCTGGGCCTGGACGCACTGCTCGCCGCCCACGCCCCCGGGCGCGTCCTGTCCCCCCGCACCCTGCTGCTCGGCTGGGTGCTGCACGCGGCGGCGGCCTGCGCGGGCCGGGGCGCGGTGCACTGGCGGCGCCGGATCGCACTGCTGCGCCGGCCGCGCACCGCGCTGGTGATCGGGCCCGCCGCGACCGCGCAGCGCGTGGCCGCCGCGCTGCTCAGGCACCCGCGCTGCGGAGTGCGGCCGGTGGGCGTCGTCGCGGACCACCCCGACGGCAGCGGCGGCCTGCCCCTGCTGACCACCGCGGAGGAGGTGCAGCGGGCGCTCATCCAGAACGGGGTGCGCGCCGTGCTCACCGTCCACCCGGACGTGCGCGCCGAACAGGGCCCGTTGCTGCGGGCGCTCGCCGAGTCCGGCTGCGCGTTGTGGGAGGTGGACGCGGCCTGCCCGGCGTACGAGACGCGCGAGCAGCTCGCCGGGTTCGCGGTCCGCCGCCTGGACCTGGGCCCGCGGCGGCGCACCGGCCTCGGCAAGCGGCTGCTGGACGTGCTCGTGTCCGGGACCCTGCTCGTGCTGGCCGGCCCGGTGCTGCTGGGGTGCGCGCTGGTGCTGCGGCTCACCGACGGGCCCGGGGTGGTCTTCCGGCAGGAGCGCATCGGCAAGGACGGCCGGCCCTTCACCCTGCTGAAGTTCCGCACCCACCGCCCGGCCGACGAGCACGAGGCGGCCACCCGCTGGAGCGTGGCGGGCGAACGCCGGATGGGCCGCTTCTGCCGGTTCCTGCGGCAGACCTCGCTGGACGAGCTGCCCCAGCTGTGGAACGTCTTCCGCGGCGACATGAGCCTGGTCGGACCGCGTCCCGAACGGCCGTACTTCGTCACCCAGTTCAGCAGGACCTATCCGGGCTACGCGGCCCGCCACCGGATGCAGACGGGCATCACCGGGCTCGCCCAGATCAACGGGCTGCGCGGCGACACCTCCATCGAGGACCGGGCTCGCTTCGACAACGCGTACATCGACAACTGGTCGCTGTGGCAGGACGTCTGCATCCTGCTGCGCACCGCCGCCGCGCTCGTGCGGTCCACGGGGAGCTGACCGATGGTCCTCGCCCTGCCGCTGCGCCGCCCCCTGCGCCCCTCCCCGGTGCTGCCCGTGGTGGCGGTGGTGGCGCTGCTCGCGCTGCCTGTGGCGCCCTCCGGCGAGGGCGGCGCGGGCCCCGCCGACGTGCTGTCCGGGCTGGTCGTGGCCTACTGCGCCGTACGGCTCCTGCGCGAGCGCCGCCGCCCGCTGACGCGGACCGCCGCCGTGCTGCTCGGCCTGCCGGTGGCGGGCGTCTCACTGGCCGCGGCCGACGCGCTCTCGCCGGGCGCCGGGATCACCGGTCTCGGCCGCTACCTGCAGATCTTCGTGCTGGTGCCCGGGGCCGTCCTGCTGCTCGTCCGCGACCGGCGCGACCTGCGCCTGCTCGCCTGGTCACTGGTGGCCCTGGCGGGCTGTCAGGGCGCGGTCGGCGTGCACCAGTACGTCACCGGGACCGGCGCGTCCTACCAGGGCGAGAACATCCGCGCGGTCGGCACCTTCGGCCCGACGGACGTGATGGGCATGGCGACGGTGGTGTCCTTCGGGCTGGTGTGCGCGGTGGCGCTGGCGCTGGGCCGCCGCAGCGGACGGGAACGCGTGATCGCGGTGGTCTGCGCCGTCGCCCTCGTCCCGCCGCTGGCCCTCTCCTTCAGCCGGGGCGCCTGGATCGCGACCGCCGTGACACTCACCGTGCAGCTGGTGCTGGCCGGGCTGCGCCGGGCGCTGCGGACCGGCGCGGTCGTGGCGGCGGCGTGCGTGGTCCTGGTGGGCGGGCTCGGGGTGGGTACGGCGATGCTGCAGGAGCGGATCGACAGCATCGCCCAGGTCACCGACGCGCCCGACCAGTCGGTCACCGACCGGTACACGATGTGGGCCGCCGCCGTCGACATGTGGCGCGGGCACCCGCTGGCCGGCGTCGGACTGAAGGGCTTCCCCGAGTACCGGGACGGACACGCCTCGCTCGCGCTGTCCTCCGGCAGCGACACGGAGGGCGCCGGCGTGGCGTTCCGCAGGCAGCCGCTGCTCTCCCCGCACAACATGTACCTGCTGGTGCTCGGCGAACAGGGCCTGATCGGGCTGCTCTGCCTCGCGGGCAGCTGGCTCGCCCTCCTGCTGTGCGCCCTGCGCGGCCTGTACCGCTCCCGCGCCCGCGGCGGCCGGGGCCTGGACTGCGCGCTGGTCGCCTGCGGGCTCCTGGTCTGGCAGCTCGTCGACTTCCTCTACGCCGACATCGGCGGCCCCTCGACCGTGCTCACCGCGGTGTGCTTCGGCATGGCCGGCTGGTGGGCCCTGGTCGGCGCCGACCGGATCGCCCGTGGCGCGGACGCCGCGCCGGAGGGCGAGCCGGACACACGGACGGGGAAGGCGGCGCTGCGATGCCGGTGAACCCGGACGGGCCGACGCGGGAGCGGGTCGCCCCGGTGCGGCCCCGGAACGGGGCGCGCGTCCGGCCGACGCGGCACAACACCCACGAGCCGACCCGGCCGCCACGACACCCGAACCAGGCATCCGCCCAACCGACGCCGCACCGCAACCGGAAGCCCGTCCGTCCCCTGCGACACCCGAACCGGCCACCCGCCCAACCGACGCCGCACAACACCCACGAGCCGACCCGGCCGCCACGACACCGGGGCCCGGCGCGGAGGGCGGCGCGATGACGCGGCCCGGAACCGAGCGCGCTCCGGCCGGGGCGGCCGGAACCGCCGTGCCGGCGGCGCGGTCGGGCGTGACCGGGCCCGGCGACCGGACCGACGCCCCGCCCACCCGTCGCTTCCTCGCCAAGGCCGCGTTCGTCACCGTCTCCCTGTCGGTCGCGGGGGCGCTGCTGGGGCTGGTCCGGGATCAGTCGCTGGCGCGGCTGTTCGGGGCCGGGCGGGAGACGGACGCCTTCCTGGTGGCCTGGACGGTGCCGGAGTTCGCGGCCACGCTCCTCATCGAGGACGGACTGTCCTTCGCGCTGGTCCCGGCGTTCAGCGCGGCGCTGGCCCGCCGCGCGCGGGGAGCCCCGGGGGACCCGGTGCGCTCGCTGGTCGCCGCCACCGTGCCGAGACTGGCGGCGGCGTGCGCGGCGGCCGGCGCGCTGCTCGCGCTGGCCGCGCCCCGGCTCGTGGCGGTGCTCGCCCCCGGCCTGCCCGATCCCCGCCTCGCCGTGGACTGCACCCGACTCACCGCGACATGCGTGCTGAGCTTCGGTCTCGCCGGGTACTGCAGCGCGGCGCTGCGCGCCCACCGCCGCTTCCTGGCACCGGCCGCGATCTACGTCGTCTACAACACCGGCATCGTCACGGTGATGTACGCCCTCGGCGGCCACTGGGGCGTGCGCTCCGCCGCGCTCGGGGTCGCGGCGGGCGGCTTCCTGATGGCCGGCGTCCAGGTCCCCTCGCTGGTGCGGCGGTTGCGGCAGGGGAACGGCGAGACGGCGCCGCCCGCACCCGGCGGCGAGGCGCGTCCCGTGGACGCCTCGCTGATGGCCACCGTGCTGCTGTTCGCGCTGTGCCGGCAGTCGCAGGTGCTCGTCGAGCGGTTCCTCGCCTCCGGTCTGCCGGCCGGCGCCATCTCGCACCTGAACTACGCGCAGAAGGTCGCCCAGATCCCGATGTCGCTGTCGATGATGCTGTGCACGGTCACCTTCCCGGTGGTCGCGCGGGCGCTCGCCGAGGGCGACACCGAGCGGGCCCGGCGCCGGGTGGAGCGGGACCTGGCGCTGGCGGCCGCCCTGGTGCTGCTCGGCGCCGCCGCGGTCGTGGCGTGCGCCCCGCAGCTGATCGGCCTGCTGTTCCAGCGCGGCGCGTTCACCGCCGGGGACACCGCCGCGACCGCCGAGGTGATGCGGGTCTACGCGCTCGGGCTGCTCGGCCAGACGCTGACGGGCGTGCTCGTCCGGTCGTACTTCTCGGCGGGCCGCGCCACCTGGTACCCGGTCGGCGCCATGGCCGCGGGCATCGCCGTGACCTCCTGGGCCGGCGCCGGCGCGCTCCGCTCCTGGGGCGTCATGGGGATCGCCGCCGCCAACGCCGCCGGCATCACCGTCACCGCCGTCCTGCTGCTGGCCGGGG
>NZ_JBLEBI010000305.1:0-4347 GCF_047340315.1 Streptomyces sp. AF1A | reverse complement strand
GGTCGCGTCCGGCCGCCGGTGGGTGCCGGTGCCGTGGGTCGTCGCCTGTGCCGGCCCACCCCGGCCGTACGGGGACGCCCCGGTGCCGTACGCCGTCTCTCCCCTGCAGTACGCCGTCACCCGGCGCCCGACTCCTGTGCGCGGGCCCCGTCCCGCCATGGCCGCACCTCCCCGCCGTACCCGCGTGCCCTGTCCTTGACGGTAGGCGCGCGATGATCGACGGGACAGATCGCGTGGCGAACGCGCCCCCTTCCACTCCCCCGGTTCACTCCGAGCGCCTGCACGGTCGGGTGAATAGGCGGGAGCGGGTGGATAACCCTAGGGGTGGGGGAACCGAGGGGGGCCGTGGAGCGGCGGCAGGGGCACATACCCCGTGGCCGGCCGCCGCTCCACGGGCAGCGCCCGACGGGGGTGGGTCAGCCGAAGACGGCCAGGCTCCTGGCCTTGCCCTGGTGCTGCTCGACCAGCGCGACGAAGCGGCCGTCGGGGTCGAACACGGCGACGGGACCGGCGCCCGTGTACTCGTCGGGCATCTCCAGCCGGACCCCGTTCACCAGCAGCCGGGCCCGCCTGGGGTCGACCTCCCAGCGCGGGAACGCGGCCGCGGCGGCCTCGGCGATCGGCATCACCGTCAGCTCCTGCTGGAGCTGGTCCAGCGTCTTGGCCGCGTCCAGCTTGTACGGCCCGACGCGCGTGCGGCGCAGCGCGGTCAGGTGGCCGCCGACGCCCAGGTCGGCGCCCAGGTCGCGGGCGAGGGCGCGGATGTAGGTGCCGGAGGAGCAGACCACGGACACCACCAGGTCGAGCACCGGTGTGCCGTCGGCGGCGACGGCGTCCCGCACGTCGTACACGGTGAAGGAGGAGATGGTCACCGGCCGGGCGGGCAGTTCGAAGTCCTCGCCCTCGCGGGCCCGCTTGTAGGAGCGGACACCGTTGATCTTGATGGCGCTGACCTTGGACGGGACCTGCATGATGTCACCGGTCAGCTTGGCGATGCCGGCGTCGATGGCGTCCCGGCTCACCCGGGAGGCGTCGGTGGCCGAGGTGATCTCGCCCTCGGCGTCGTCGGTGACGCTGTTCTGGCCCAGGCGAACGGTGCCCAGGTACTCCTTCTCCGTGAGGGCGAGGTGCCCGAGGAGCTTGGTGGCCCGCTCGACGCCGAGGACCAGGACGCCGGTCGCCATCGGGTCGAGGGTGCCGGCGTGGCCGACACGGCGGGTTCTGGCGATCCCGCGCATCTTGGCGACCACGTCGTGCGAAGTGAAGCCCGACGGCTTGTCGACGATGACGAGGCCGTCGGGCGTGGTGTGCTTCTGGGTCATTCCGCGGCGTCGCCGTCCGTCTCGTCGTCCGCCGGCTTCCGGTAGGGGTCCGCCTCGCCGGCGTACGTGGCGCCCGTGGCCGCCTCGCGCACCTTCTCGTCGGACTGCCGCGCCTTGTCGAGGAGGTCCTCGATGGTCCGGGCGGTGTCCGGCAGCGCGTCCGCGACGAAGGCCAGGGTCGGCGTGAACTTCACCCCGGCCGCACGGCCGACCTCGGAGCGCAGGATGCCCTTGGCGCTCTCCAGACCCGCCGCGGCGGCCTTGCGCTCCTCCTCGTCCCCGTAGACCGTGTAGAAGACGGTCGCCTCCCGCAGGTCACCCGTGACCCGGGTGTCCGTGATGGTGACGTGCGAGCCGAGCCGCGGGTCCTTGATCCCGCGCTGCAGCTTCTGGGCCACCACCTCTCGGATGAGGTCCGCCAGCCTTTTCGCCCGCGCGTTGTCGGCCACTGGTCCAGCTCCCGTTCTTTCTTCTTCTTGGTTCTGTGGTCCGGTCGTCAGTCGTCGTCGCCGTGGAAGCGCCGTCGTACGGACAGCAGCTCCACCTCGGGACGGGCGGCGACCAGCCGTTCGCACCGGTCCAGTACGTCGGTGAGGTGCACCGCGTCTCCGGAGACCACGGCGAGGCCGATGATCGCTCGCCGGTGGAGGTCCATGTGGTCCACCTCGGCCGCGCTCACGGCGTACTTCCGCTGGAGTTCGGCGACGATCGGGCGGACGACGGAGCGCTTCTCCTTCAGCGAGTGGACGTCGCCGAGGAGGAGATCGAAGGACAGAGTCCCCACGTACATGTTGTGTGCCGGGTTTACCCGCCGGTACGGGATCGATGGCCTGGCAGCCACGTTACCGCCTGGCGGACGGTGACTCGACCGGGTTTTCCCTGCCTCGGCCGCGCCGGGGCCCGGGGCACAGGCCCCGGGAACAGCGTGCTGGCCGACAGGACCGCAGTCCCGTCGGCCAGCACGAACCGTCGGCCGTTACGCCCGCGGCTTCTCGCGCATCTCGTACGTCGCGATGACGTCGTCGACCTTGATGTCGTTGAAGTTGCCGAGGTTGATACCGCCCTCGAACCCTTCGCGGATCTCGGTGACGTCGTCCTTGAAGCGACGCAGGCCCTCGATGGTGAGGTTCTCCGCGACCACCTTGCCGTCGCGCAGCAGGCGGGCCTTGGTGTTGCGGCGCACCTCGCCGGACCGGATGAGGACACCGGCGATGTTGCCCAGCTTGGACGACTTGAAGACCTCGCGGATCTCCGCCGTACCGAGCTCGACCTCCTCGAACTCCGGCTTGAGCATGCCCTTGAGGGCCGCCTCGATCTCCTCGATCGCCTGGTAGATGACCGAGTAGTACCGGACGTCCACGCCCTCGCGCTCCGCCATCTGCTGGGCACGCCCGGCAGCCCGGACGTTGAAGCCGATGACGATGGCATCGGACCCCATGGCCAGGTCGATGTCGGACTCCGTGACCGCACCGACGCCGCGGTGCAGGACACGGATGTCGACCTCTTCGCCGACGTCCAGCTGGAGCAGCGAGGACTCGAGGGCCTCGACGGAACCGGAAGCGTCACCCTTGATGATCAGGTTCAGCTGCTGGACCTCGCCGGCCTTGAGCACCTTGTCCAGGTCCTCCAGCGACACGCGGCGCGTGCGCTTGGCGAACGCGGCGTTGCGCTCACGGGCGGCGCGCTTCTCCGCGATCTGGCGGGCCGTACGGTCCTCCTCGACCACGAGGAAGTTGTCGCCGGCGCCCGGGACGTTGGTCAGACCCAGGACCTGCACCGGCATGGCCGGCCCGGCCTCCGTCACGTTCGCACCGCTGTCGTCGAGCATGGCCCGGACGCGGCCGTACGCGTCGCCGACCACCATCGTGTCGCCGACCCGCAGCGTGCCTCGCTGGACCAGGACCGTCGCCACGGCACCACGGCCGCGGTCCAGGCGGGACTCGATCGCGATGCCCTGTGCGTCCTGGTTGGGGTTCGCACGCAGGTCCAGCGCCGCGTCCGCGGTGAGGACGACGGCCTCGAGGAGTCTGTCGATGTGCAGGCCCTGCTTGGCGGAGATGTCGACGAACATGGTGTCGCCGCCGTACTCCTCGGCCACCAGGCCGTACTCGGTCAGCTGACCGCGCACCTTGGTCGGGTCCGCGCCCTCGACGTCGATCTTGTTGACCGCGACCACGATCGGCACGTCGGCCGCCTTGGCGTGGTTCAGGGCCTCGACCGTCTGCGGCATGACGCCGTCGTTGGCAGCGACGACCAGGATGGCGATGTCCGTCGACTTGGCACCGCGGGCACGCATGGCGGTGAACGCCTCGTGACCCGGGGTGTCGATGAAGGTGATCGCCCGGTCCTCGCCGTTGACCTCGGTCGTGACCTGGTAGGCACCGATGTGCTGGGTGATGCCGCCGGCCTCGCCCGCGATGACGTTCGTCTTGCGGATCGCGTCGAGCAGGCGGGTCTTGCCGTGGTCGACGTGACCCATGACGGTCACCACCGGCGGACGGACGACCAGGTCCTCCTCGGAGCCCTCGTCCTCGCCGAACTCGATGTCGAAGGACTCGAGCAGCTCGCGGTCCTCCTCCTCCGGGCTGACGATCTGAACCGTGTAGTTCATCTCGCCGGCGAGGAGCTGAAGGGTCTCGTCGGAGACGGACTGCGTCGCGGTGACCATCTCGCCGAGGTTCATCATGACCGCGACGAGGGACGCCGGGTTGGCGTTGATCTTCTCCGCGAAGTCGGTGAGCGACGCGCCGCGGGAGAGACGGATGGTCTCGCCGTTGCCGCGCGGCAGCATCACGCCGCCGACGCTCGGGGCCTGCATCGCCTCGTACTCCTGGCGACGCTGCCGCTTCGACTTGCGGCCACGACGCGCGGGACCGCCGGGACGGCCGAAGGCGCCCTGCGTGCCACCGCGGCCACCGGGACCGCCGGGACGGCCACCGAAGCCGGGACGGCCACCGCCGCCCGGGCCACCGCCGAAGCCACCGCCACCGGGACGACCGGCGAAACCGCCGCCGCCACCCGGACG
>NZ_JBLEBI010000304.1:0-4381 GCF_047340315.1 Streptomyces sp. AF1A | reverse complement strand
CCGTACGTGGGATCCGTGAGCACCGTAGGCCGATACGATCTCCATCCCGCGCCGTGGCCCCGGCGGCGCGCACCGGTGTCCCCCGTTCGCGGTAACGTGAGCGTCCTATGAACGCCAACTCCGACGTGCGGCTCCCCGCCGTGTCTGTGATCATGCCCGTCCTCAATGAGGAGCGGCATCTGCGCGGGGCCGTCCAAGCGATCCTCGCGCAGGAGTACGCCGGCGAGATGGAGGTCGTGATCGCCCTCGGTCCGTCCACGGACCGCACGGACGAGATCGCCGCCGAGCTGGTCTCCGAGGACCCGCGCGTGCACACCGTCCCGAACCCCACCGGCCGTACCCCCGCGGCGCTGAACGCGGCGATCAAGGCCTCCCGGCACCCGATCGTGGTCCGCGTCGACGGCCACGGCATGCTCTCGCCGAACTACATCGCCACGGCCGTGCGGCTGCTGGAGGAGACCGGCGCGCAGAACGTCGGCGGCATCATGCACGCCGAGGGCGAGAACGACTGGGAGCGCGCGGTCGCCGCCGCGATGACCTCGAAGATCGGCGTCGGCAACGCGGCCTTCCACACCGGTGGCGAGGCGGGCCCCGCCGAGACGGTCTACCTCGGCGTGTTCCGCCGCGAGGCCCTCGAACAGCAGGGCGGCTACAACGAGGAGTTCATCCGCGCCCAGGACTGGGAGCTGAACTTCCGCATCCGCGAGGCGGGCGGCCTGATCTGGTTCTCGCCGGAGCTGAGGGTGTCGTACCGGCCCCGGCCCTCCGTGCGGGCGCTGGCCAAGCAGTACAAGGACTACGGCCGCTGGCGGCACGTCGTCGCGCGCTACCACTCCGGCTCCATCAACCTGCGCTACCTGGCCCCGCCGGTGGCGGTGTGCGCGATGGCGGCCGGCATCGTGGTCGGCGCGGCGCTCACCCCGTGGGGTTTCGTCGTCCCCGCCGGCTATCTGGCCGCGATCGCCGCGGGCTCAATCCCGGCGGGCAGGGGCCTGCCCCTGAAGGCGCGCCTCCAGATCCCGGTGGCCCTCGCCACCATGCACATGTCATGGGGCTGGGGCTTTTTGACCAGCCCGAAGTCGCTGGCGAAGAGGGTCATCGCATCGCGGCGGCCCGCGGTGCTCAGCTCCTGACCAGCCGTCGGGGCCCCGTTCCCGGGGCCCCGCTCGCGGTCACCACCGATAGGGCCCGTACACGTCCATGCACTTGCTGGTGTCCGCGCCGTTGATCGAGTCGGTGTTGCTCGGCAGGTCCCCGGGCTTGGGCGTGTGCTGCTTGGGGTAGTCGGTGCCGGTGCGCCAGTCCGCGCCGACGACGACGGTGACCCCCGAGACCGACGTCGACTGCCGCACCGAACTCATCGGGATGCCCAGCGCCTTGGCCACGGCCTGGGCGTCGCCCTGCAGATCCGCGCTCGGGTACTGCACGACCGTCTGCTGCACCGACCGCGTCCCCGACGTGTCGGTGGCGGCCCTGGCGTATCCCTGCCGGACCAGCGCCTGGCTGATCGCCAGCGCGCGTTGCGGCACCGCGGCCTCGGTCGAGGTCTGGGTGGCGTTCTGCACCAGCACGCCGAGCCGGCCCGGCTCGGTCGAGGGCGCCTTGGTCGCCGGGGACTTGTCGGACACCTGCTTGGCCTGCGACTTCTTGCCGTTCTTGTCGAGCGGTATGTCGTCGCGCAGCATCTCCCACATCTTGTCGGCGTTGACCTTGTCCGGCACGACGTGCTCTTTGTTCTCCGGGTCCTCGACGTTGGCCATCGTCACCGAGGTGATGCGGTCGGACGGCACCGACTTCATCTCCATGCCCAGGTCGTAGAGCTTCTTGACCGTGCCGATCTCCTGCGAGACCTTCAGCGACTTGGTCGCGGCCTCGGCCAGGTCCATCAGCCGCCCGCTGTCGGTGAAGACGTTCTGCTCCCGCAGCGTGCGCATCATCGAGTTGAGGTACATGTGCTGGGCGCGGGCGCGCATCAGGTCGCTGCCCCAGGCGTGCCGGGTGCGCAGCCACTGCAGGGCCTTCACGCCCTTGACCTTGTGCGTGCCGGCCGTCATCTTCAGCCCCGAGCCGCCTCGCTGGCTGGGCGTCGAGTGGTCCCACACGTTCTGCTTCACGCAGACGTCGACCCCGCCGATCGCGTCCGCCATCCGCACCACACCCGCGAAGTCGATCATCATCCAGTGGTCGATGTAGATCCCGGTGAGGTTCTCCCAGGTGGCCAGCGTGCAGCCGGCTCCACCCCGGGCCAGGGTGGTGTTGATGATGTCGGTGGTCGCCGGATACACCTTGCCGGTGTCGGGGTCGGTGCACTTGGGGATGTCGACGCGGGTGTCCCGGGGGATGCTCACCATGGCGGCGCTCTTGCGGTCCGCGGACAGGTGGATGAGCATCTGCACATCGGCGAGCGGGGGAGCGCCCACGCTCGCCTTGCTGCCGCCGAGCTTCAGGTTCGCCGCCGAGTTCCGGTCGTCCGAGCCGATCAGCAGGATGTTCAGCGGAGTCTGCCCGGCCGCGTTCGCCGGCGTCTTGCGCACCTTGGAGTCGTCGGCGCTGCTGCGCTCGCCCTTGCGGATGTTCGCGTTCAGGTGCTGGTAGTACAGGTAACCGGCGCCGGCCGTGCCGAGTATCACCACCGCCAGCACGGTCGCCGACCAGCGCAGGACGCGCCGTCTGCGCCGTGGCCGCCCGGCCGTGGACCCGTTTCTGCCCCGCCCTCCGCCGTGCCGGCCGGACCCCTCGGACGTCCTGCGGTCCCGCGGTGCCAGCGGCATTGTGTCGTCGACCGCGGGGTCCTGCCCTCGCACATCGCTCTGCGCCACTTCCTGCCCTCCCCACCCTTGCGCGTACAGCGGAACGGGTCCGCCCCGCGTCCAGTTAGACGCACGACGGACCCGTTGGGTTACCTATGACGCGCACTTCACCTTGTCCGCCGTGGACTTGTCCACGTCCGGTGCCTTCTTCGGAGCGGTGAGCGAGACGCCCGCGCCCTTGAAGTCCCTGCCCAGGGTCAGCGTCATCGCCGGCAGCCCCTGGGAGTTGATCACGCTCTTGCCCGGCTTGAGCGCGGAGCCGGACAGCCCCATGAGATGGGCCAGCTCCCGCGCCTGGGCCGCCTGGTCGGGCGCGTACTCCAGCGTCGTCCTGCTCAGTTGCGCCGGCGCGTTGCCCGCGTTCTCCGACTTCAGCACGCCCTCCTTGTTCTGCAGCCAGTCGAGGGTCTCCTGCGCGCTGCCGGCCTGGGCGCCGCCGTTGAGGATCCGCACCCGCACGTCGGAGGGCGCGGACCTGCTGCCCTTCAGCCGCGCGGCCTCGGCGTCCTTGGCCGCCTTCTGCTTCTTCTTCACCTCGGTGAAGGAGATGTCGTTGTTGATGGCGTCGAACACCTGCGGGGCCAGGGCCGGGTTCAGTATCACCGTCTTGTGGACGACGCCGTCGGCCGGGTTGTCCAGCACCGGCACGGTGAGGAACGTGATGTTCTTCGGCGGCACCTTCTTCAGCTCCAGGGCGATGTCCTTGAGGGTGCTCACGGAGCCGATCCCGGTGTCCACGGTGAGCGCCTTGGTGGCGGCCTCGGCGAGCTCCACCAGCTTGGTCGGGCTGGTCAGGGTGTCGCTGGAGGACATCTTGCGCATCAGCGAGGCCATGAACTGCTGCTGCACCTTGATGCGGTCCAGGTCGCCCTGGTTGCCCCAGCTGTGCCGGGTGCGGACGAAGGCCAGTGCCTGCTCGCCCTCCACCTTGGACTTGCCGGCGGGCAGGTGGAGGTGCGACTCCTTGTCGTTCACCGGGTGCGCGAGGCACACGTCGACGCCGCCGACCGCCTTCGTCAGCGTCTTCACCGCGTTGAAGTCCACCATCATGAAGTGCTGCGGCTGGATGCCGGTGATCTCCTTCACCGTGCGCATGGTGCAGCCCGGGTCGCGGCCGTCCTGCCCGAGGCTGGTGTTGAACCGCACGTTCTGCGTGCCGGCAATGATCTTCTCACTGCCGTCGGGCTGCTTGGTCGGGCAGTCCGGCACGTCGACGATCAGGTCGCGCGGAATGCTCAGCGCCGTCGCGTTCGTCCGGTCCTTCGACACGTGCAGCAGGATGTTGGTGTCCGCGTGCCCGGGACTGCCCTTGTCGCCGTAGCCCTCGTTGCCCTTGCCGGTCCGCTTGTCGGTGCCGATGATCAGGATGTTGAAGGCCTCGTTCTTGCTGAAGCCCTTCTCGCCCGCGTCGCCGATGTCGGTCGTCGTGACGTTTCCCTCGAGGTGTTTGACGTAGAGGTAGCCCGCGGTGCCCACGGCGACCAGCAGGAAGGCCGTGCCGCCGGCAGTCCACACCAGCGCCTTCTTCACCTTCGACTTCTTCTTCACGGGCCGGCGGCCGCGCCGCCCCT
>NZ_JBLEBI010000303.1:0-4465 GCF_047340315.1 Streptomyces sp. AF1A | reverse complement strand
CGCCCGCGCCCGGCTCGCTCACCGGCACCGGTGGAGGCGTGTCCGGGGTGTGCGGGTCAGGCGCGGCCCGAGGCTCCGACCACCTCGCGGATCTCCGCCGACTCCAGCTTCTCGGCCGTGCGCTCGGCGGTGGTGCGGGCCCAGCGGCCGCTGGTGAGGAGGCCGAGGACCAGGACGGCGGCGCCGCAGGCGGTGAGGATCCACCAGCCGGGGCGGGCCGCGGAGACGAACGCGTGCCGGTACGGGGAGGAGCCGATGCCGGAGGCCAGGACGGCGCCGACCACCGCGACGCCGAGGGTCTGGCCGAGCTGCCTGCTGGTGGAGGCGACGGCGGCTGCGACCCCGGCCTGGGCGCGCGGCATGCCCGACACCGCCGTGTTGGTGATCGGCGCGTTCACGAAGCCGAAGCCGATGCCGAACAGCACGTAGCCGACGAGCAGGGTGGCGTTCGACGTCTCCGCCTCGAAGGCCGCGAACAGCACGCCGCTCACCGTCATCGCCGTACCGGCCACCAGCAGGGGGAGGCGGGGGCCGCGGGTGCCGACCAGACGGCCGGACAGCGGCGCGCACAGGAAGGTCGGTGCGGCCATCGGCAGCATCCACAGGCCCGCGTGCAGGGCGTTCAGGCCGCGCACGTTCTGCAGGTACAGCGTCGACAGGAAGAGGAAGCCGCCCAGCGCGGCGAACGCGCTGATCGCGATCGCGGTCGCCCCGCTGAACGGGGCGGAGTGGAAGAAGCGCAGGTCGATGAGGGGTTCGTCGCGCCGGGGCTCGTACCGGAGCAGGGCCAGGAGGGCGGCGAGCGCCACCGCGGCGAACGGGGACACCGCGGCGAGCCCCGACTCGGGCGCCTGGATGATCGCGTACGTCAGCGAGCCGAACAGGGCGATCACCAGCAGCTGGCCGACCGGGTCGGGACGGCGGGCCTTGGGGGCGCGGGACTCGGGGACGAAGCGGAGGGTGAGCAGGAGTGCCGCGAGGCCGACCGGGAGGTTGACCCAGAAGATGGCGCGCCAGCTGACCGACTGGACCAGCAGCCCGCCGACCAGCGGGCCGGCCGCCATGGATATGCCGACCACCGCGCCCCACACGCCGATCGCGCGGGCGCGCTCACGGGCGTCGGTGAAGGTGTTGGTGATGATCGACATGGCGACCGGGTTGAGCATCGAGCCGCCCACCGCCTGGACCATGCGGAAGACGACCAGCAGCTCCAGGTTCGGCGCCACGGAGCACAGCAGCGAGCCCACCGAGAACACCACCAGGCCGGACATGAACACGCGCCTGCGGCCGATCCGGTCGGCCGTGGAGCCCGCCAGCATCAGCAGGGAGGCCAGCACCAGCGTGTAGGCGTCGATGGTCCACTGGAGACCGGAGGTGGTGGCGTGCAGTTCGCGCTGCATCGAGGGCAGCGCCACGTTCAGCACGGTGTTGTCCAGGCTCACGATGAGCAGGCTCATGCAGCAGATCGCGAGCACGAGCAGTCGTCGGCGGTGGCTCAACTCGGGCATGGGCCCATCGTACGTCTCTGTCGATAGTGTGTCTAACTAATGACCGTTACATGATCCGGTGCCGGGTGCTCCGGCCGGCGTTGTCCACAGGCCGGGACGGCGACCGCTCCCCGTACGGGACAATGGAGCAATGTCCACGCTCGAGTCCCCCCTGCGGATCGGTCCTCACGCGGTCCGGCCGCCCGTCGTGCTCGCCCCCATGGCGGGCATCACCAACGCGCCCTTCCGCACGCTGTGCCGGGAGTTCAGCGGCGGCAAGGGCCTGTTCGTCAGCGAGATGATCACGACCCGGGCGCTGGTCGAGCGCAACGAGAAGACCATGCAGCTGATCCGGTTCGACGCGAGCGAGACACCCCGGTCCATCCAGCTGTACGGCGTGGACCCGGCCACCGTGGGCAAGGCCGTCCGCATGATCGCGGAGGAGGACCTGGCCGACCACATCGACCTGAACTTCGGCTGCCCGGTCCCCAAGGTCACCCGCAAGGGCGGCGGCTCGGCCCTGCCCTACAAGCGGAACCTGCTGCGGGCGATCCTGCGCGAGGCGGTCTCCGGCGCCGGCGACCTCCCCGTGACGATGAAGATGCGCAAGGGCATCGACGACGACCACCTCACCTACCTCGACGCCGGCCGCATCGCCGTCGAGGAGGGCGTGACGGCCATCGCCCTGCACGGGCGTACGGCCGCCCAGCACTACGGCGGCACCGCCGACTGGGAGGCCGTCGCCCGGCTGAAGGAGCACGTCCCGGAGATCCCCGTCCTCGGCAACGGCGACATCTGGTCGGCGCAGGACGCGCTGCGGATGGTCCGCGAGACCGGCTGCGACGGCGTGGTCGTCGGGCGCGGCTGCCTCGGGCGGCCGTGGCTGTTCGCGGACCTGGTGGCCGCGTTCGAGGGGCGCGAGGACTACCGCCGGCCGACGCTGCGCGAGGTGGCCGACGTCATGGTCCGCCACGCCACCCTGCTCGGGGAGTGGATCGGCGACGAGTCCAAGGGCGTCGTCGACTTCCGCAAGCACGTCGCCTGGTACCTGAAGGGCTTCGCGGTCGGCTCCGAGATGCGCAAGCGGCTCGCCGTCACCTCCTCCCTGGAGGAGCTGCGGTCGGGCCTGGACGAGCTGGACCTGGCCCAGCCGTGGCCGGCCGGCGCGGACGGGCCCCGCGGCCGCACGTCCGGCAACAACCGGGTGGTGCTGCCGGACGGCTGGCTGAAGGATCCGTACGACTGCGCGGGCGTCGGCGAGGACGCGGAGCTGGACACCTCCGGGGGGTGAGCCGGCCCCCCCGGAGTGCGGTGTGTCAGCCCTTCTTGGGGTGCGGGGTGGAGCCGTACGCCGTCAGGAAGCGGTCGCGGAAGGCGCTCATCTTCCAGACGGGGGCGTCGTGGGCGGGGCGCAGGCCGTCCGTCCAGCCCCAGTCGGCGACCTTGTCGAGCACCTTCGGGTCCTTGGCCACGATCGCGACGGGCACGTCACGGCTGGCGTGGTTGCCGCTGACCCGGGCGATGGGCTGGTGGTCGCCGAGGAAGACCAGCACGGTGTCCTTGGTGCCGTAGCGCGTCAGCCACTCGGTCAGCGCGGTCACCGAGTACTGGATCGACTTGCCGTACTCCTGACGGGACTTGGTGGTGTCCGCGATGACGTCGGCCGGCTTGTTGCCCGCCGCCTCGATGCCCTTGTAGATCGAGCCGTCGCCCAGCTGGTCCCAGCCGACCATCTTCGGGATGGGCGCCCAGGGCTGGTGGCTGGAGGTGAGGATGAGCAGGGACATCCGCGCCTTGCCGTCGGCCGGCTTCTTGCTGTGCACCCGGTCCTGGTACTGCTGCAGCGCGTACTGGTCCGGCATGGTCGACCAGCTGAACTTCGGTCCCTTGTAGCCGAGTTCGAAGGCGTTGTAGACCTTGTCCAGGCCGTACCACTTCTGCTCGGGCCACCCCTTCTGCACGCCCGGCATGACACCGACGGTGTCGAAGGCGCCGGTCTTCTTGAAGGCGTCGGTCAGGCTGAGGTGGTCGCTGGCCATGACCGTGCGGTAGCGCTGCTGGTTGCTGATCCACAAGCCCGACATGGTGGTGGAGTGGCCGAGCCAGCTGCTGCCGCCGTAGGTCGCCGACGTCAGCCAGCCGCTCTTGGCGTGGAAGCCGGCCTTCGCCAGGGCCTTGGTGCGGGCGTCGAGGGTCGCGTCGACGCCGGGCGCCATGATCGGGTCCTCGATCGCGCTGCGGCCGTAGCTCTCGATGAAGGTGAAGATCATGTCCTTGCCGCGCAGGTCGGGCACCAGCTGGCTGCCCGGGGTGTTGCCGAAGGCGTCGACCTTCGCGACCTTCTGGAACTCCGCCTCGTCCTTGAGCGTGGCCGAGACCAGGCGGGCCTGGGCCTTCAGCGCGGTGGCGGTGCTGTCCGAGGCGAGCGGCACGCCGAACATCTGCAGGCCGAGCGAGGTGCAGGTGATCCAGACGACCCCGGCGATCAGCGTGCCCCGGGTCGCGGCGGCGCGGTGGCGGTCGAGCAGGTTGCTCAGCCGGACCATGGACAGCGCCAGCAGCGCGAAGAGGACCAGCACCGCGGCGATCACCCCGGCCACGGCGGCCAGGGTCTGCGTGCGGCCGAGCGAGTCCTCCAGATAGGACTCCGCGTCGCCGAACAGGCTCCAGTCGAGCACGACGTTGAAGCCGCGGCCGAGGTACTGCTTGAAGCCCATGTCGAGCGCGTTCAGCACGGTCATCGCGGCCAGCGCGACCCCGGACACCGCGGCCAGCGCGATCCGCGGCCGGCGCGGCAGCGCCAGGAACACGCCGGCGCCGATGACGGCTTCCCCGGGGATCCGCACGAACTTCGAGGGCCCGATCCCCACCACGGAGTTGGGCAGCACGAGCGCCGCGACGACGAGAGCGGCGGCGAGCACGGTGAGGCCGACGGACAGCGCCCGAGCGGCGGCCGGATGCCGCTCCCGCCACCCCCG
>NZ_JBLEBI010000302.1:0-4508 GCF_047340315.1 Streptomyces sp. AF1A | reverse complement strand
GCACGACGTCCGGGCCCGCCTCGGGTGTCCGCGTGCCGAGGGACCGCGAGACGCCGTCCAGCGGCACCGGGACGTGGGCCGAGGCGGCCGCCGCGGCGGGGGCGGCCGCGGTCCCCATGGCGGCGACGCCCGTGACGAGGGCGGCGAGGGTTGCTCGGGTGGTCGGCTTCATGGCAGGTACGGGATCCCTTTCAGGATGCGGGTTCGACGTCCGTACCGCGTAACTGGCGCCGCGCGAGCCGGAAAACGGCGTCGGTGCACATTTCCCCCGGCTGCGGCAATAGTCGGCTGGTCATTGTTCAGCTCGTCCAGAAGTCCCACCAGCGGGTCGGTGCCGGCGTGCGGGCGCCACGGGGTGCGGGACCGGAAGCGGGCCGAAGCCCCTGGCGCCGGCGGGGCCCTGGTCGTCAGCCGCGCAGGCTGCGGGCCGGCAGCACCACGTGGGCGGCGGCCTTCAGGGTCTCCTCGGCGCCGGCGAACGCGGCGAGCGCGGCGGGCTCCACGGTTTGGCCCGGCCGTCCCTCGGGCCAGGCGCGGGTGGTGAAGACGAGGTAGGCGTAGCCGCGCCGGGCGACGGCGGCCAGCCACTGTGGCGGCGCGTCGGCCTGGGCGACCAGCTGCGGCATCTGGACCACGGCCTGGCCCGCCTCGACGAGCAGGCTCACCGGGAGGCTCGGCTTGGTGACGCCGTCGACCAGGTCGCCGCCGACCGGCAGCCCGTTGCTCACCAGCATGTGCTCCACCGCGGCGGCGGCGGCCCGCGGACCGCCCTCGGCGTCCCCGAGGGAGTAGGCCAGCAGGTAGGGCATGTCGGTGCCGTCGGGGGCCTCACCGCTCCAGGCCAGGACGACGAGCGTGCCGGTGTCGGCGGGGCGGATCTCGGTTGGCGTTGAGGTCACCACGCGACCTTATCGGCGCCTTCGCACGCCGCCCGGCCGCTTCTCACCCTTCCGGACGAGTGGCCGAGGGTCCTCCACACGTTTGAGGGAAACGGCGCGGAAAGGGCCGGGGCCGGTGCCTCGGGTGCGGTACCGGCCCCTGTTCCGCGGGGCGCAGACGGGGTGTCAGCTCTGCAGGGGCAGGCCGCCGAGCAGCGGGCCGCGCTGGTTCAGCGCCTTGGTGGCCCCCTTGACCGTGTGGAGCACGGAGTCCTTGTTCTCGGTGTTGAGCGCGTCCGACTGGTGCTGCACCGGCATCACGTCGCGCACGGTGATCGGGCCCTTGGTGAGCTGGCCGACGGCGCCGTTGAGACTGGTGGGCGCCACGTCGCGGGCGTTGGATGCGAACGCGGGCGCCGCAACGCCGGCGAGAGCCACGGTACCGGCAACGACAGCGGCAGCCTTCAGGGACTTCATCATGTTCCTTTCGTCGGCGACCCGAGTCGCCCAGGTGGTTCTGTCGCCGTGCCTAACGAGCCCTCTGCCGGGCCGGAAACCCCGGGCGCGCAAGACATATGAAATCCACCGGGACCGCGGGAGTCCGGCTCCCGGAACAGCCCTCAGCCGTCGCGCCCGGTGGCACGACGGCTGACGTGAGGGAGGCCGCCGGCCCGGGTCACCCGGTGGTGGGCAGGCTGGGCTCCGGCGGCAGGGAGGGCAGCAGGGACGCGGCGCCGGTGGGCCGGGGGTCACCGAGGAGGGCCGAGATCAGCAGGTCCACCAGGTCGCCGACCGCGCCGGTGACGGACGACAGCACCTGGCCGGGCCCGGAGGTGAGCGCCGTCACCAGGTTGTCGATCGCCGTCTGCAGCGCGCCGAGGGCGTCACTGGTGGCGTCGCGGGCCGCGGGCGCCTTGTCGTCCCCGGCTCCCTTGGCGAGGGCGACCGCGGACGCCGGTGTGGCGCGGGCGGCCGGCTTCGCGGAGGTGGCGGGCGTGGCGGGACCGGACGGCTCGGCGGTCGCGGCCGGCGTCGCGGCGGCCGTGGGAGTCGTGTGCACCGCCGGAGCCGACGTGGCAGCGGGGGTGGCGGGGGCCGCCGGAGTCGCCGCAGCCGTCGGCGTCGCATGGACGGCGGGCGTCTCCGTGGCAGTGGGCTTCGCGGGAACAGCGGGCGTGGCGGCGGCAGTCGGTGCCGCGGCCGCCGTGGGCGTGGCCGGGGCCGCCTGCCGGTGGGCCACGGCCTCGGCGAGGGCCCTCTTCGCCGCGTCGCCGAGTCTTCTGGCCTGGTCGGCGGGCAAGGTGCCCGCCGTCGTTCCCTCCGTCTTTCCCTTCGTGAGGGACTGGTTGAGCAGATCGATGACCGGTGCGGGAACCGAGCCGGTGCGTCTCAGGGCGTCGACCCGGGCGAGCAGCTTCTGCGCTCCGGGGACGGCCACCACCCGGGAGGCGGACGGGCCGCGTTCCCGCGCCGAGTCGCCGGCGACGGCGGCCGGGCCGGCGATCCCGACCAGGACGGCGGCGCAGAGGGTGGTGGACGCGAGACGCCGCGCGGACAGACCACGCATGGGTGTTCCTTTCGGTGGGCTTCGGGACCTGAGCCCACCGTCAGTTCACCGATCGACCGCCGCAACCGCTCACCTCGCCGGTGAGGCATCCGGGGGAGACGGAAACCGGCCGCCCGTCCCGCGGTGATGCGCGGGCGGACGGCCGGCCGTACGGCTGCGCCCCGTCCTCAGCCGTTGGCGCAGGTCTCGCCGATGGCCGGGTTCAGCAGACCAATGGCGTCGACGGTGTCGCCGCAGACGTTGATCGGCACGTGGACCGGAACCTCGACGGCGTTGCCCGACAGCGCGCCCGGCGAGTTGGCGGTGGCGCCGTGCGCGTCGGAGTGCGCGGCGGCCGCACCGGCGGCGCCGGCGACGGCCGCGACGGCGGCGGAGGTCAGGACCAGACCCTTCGCGATACGCGACATGGAGAGGTGCTCCTTGGGATCGACACAACATCCGGGCGATTGCCCGGCGCTGTGTCAACGCGTGGCACTCCGTGAGGTTGTGCCGCCAATGGGGTGATACGGGAAAGCGATCTCCTTCACGGTTCCGACACACATGTCCGGATTCTTCGCATTAGTCCGCTTGGCCACTACAGTTGCGGTCCTCTCCCACACGTGCGAAAGGGCGCCGCCGGTCATGTGCAAGCTCCCGGGTCCACCGCCGGACGGCGTACCGCACCGCGGCGCCCCTGTGTGCGGCCTCCGCCCGGACCGGCACCCAGGGCGGTGACCGGCCGGGCTTCCGGTTCGTTTCCCGGCGTGACGGGGCGCGAACCGGCGCATTCTTCACCGCCGTCGACGCGCAGGCGCGAGGCGCGTTCCCGCCCGCACTCCCCGAGCGCCCCCATGAGCGAGGTAACCCGCGAATGCACCAGCCAGCACCCGTCCCGCGGCCGCGGGTCCTGCACCTCGCGCAACCCGTCGACGGCGGCGTCGCCCGGGTCGTGCTGGACCTGGTGAAGGCCCAGCTCGCGACGGGACTGCGGGTCACGGTGGCCTGCCCCGGCGGCGAACTGGCCGCGCGCGCACGTCAGCTGGGCGCCGACGTCCGCGCATGGCGGGCCGCCCGGTCCCCGGGTGCGGGGCTGCCGCGCGAGGTACGGCGGCTCGCACGACTGGTCGACGAGGTCCGGCCCGAACTGGTGCACGCGCACAGCGCCAAGGCGGGACTGGCCGGGCGACTCGCCGTCCGCGGGCGGGTGCCCACCGTGTTCCAGCCGCACGCCTGGTCGTTCGAGGCGGTCGGCGGACCCACGGCGGCACTGGCGCTGCGCTGGGAGCGGTGGGCGGCGCGCTGGGCCGACCGGGTGCTGTGCGTCAGCGAGGCCGAGCGCGCGACCGGTCTGCGCGCCGGAGTACGCGCCGCGTACGCGGTCGTCCCGAACGGCATCGACCTCGACCGGTTCTCTCCGGCGCCGGCCGCCGGTTGCCTCCCCGCACCGCGCACCGCCGACGGCGGGCCGCTCGCCGTGTGCGTCGGCCGCCTGTGCCGGCAGAAGGGGCAGGACGTGCTGCTGCGGGCCTGGGACGAGGTGCGCCGCACGGTGCCGGACGCCCGTCTGGCGCTGGTGGGCGACGGCCCCGACAGCGAGGTGTTACGCCGGCACGCAGATCCCTCCGTGCACTTCACCGGGGCCGTCGCCGACCCCGTGCCCTGGTACCGGGCCGCCGACCTGGTGGTGCTGCCCTCGCGGTGGGAGGGCATGGCGCTGGCCCCGCTGGAGGCGCTGGGCTGTGGGCGGCCCGTCGTGGTCACCGACGTCGACGGCGCCCGCGAGAGCCTCCCGCCCGCCCTGGCGGCCCGCTGCCTGGTGCCGCCGGAGGTCCCCGCGGCGCTGGCCGGAGCGGTCGCCGGGCTGCTGTCCGACCCGCCGCTGTGCGCCGCGCTCGGCGCGCAGGGGCGCCGGCACGTCCTGTCCGCGCACGACGTACGGCACACCGCCGGGCGGGTCACGGCTCTCTACCGCGAACTCCTCGGCGCCCGAACGCTCTTGCCCTCCGAGTGCAGGGAGTCCATCCACTCGTGACTGCGGAAAGCACCGTTCCGTCCCCCGGCGCGCAGCCGTGGAACCACGGAAT
>NZ_JBLEBI010000301.1:0-4570 GCF_047340315.1 Streptomyces sp. AF1A | reverse complement strand
CGCGCTGTCCGGCGCCCTCGCCGCACTGACCCGCCCGCTGACGATCGGACTGCGGCCGTCGGACGAAGTCAGCGCCACAGCACGGGAACTGAGAGCCCGTCACCGCGCGCTGCTGGCCCTGTCGGCCCTGCTGACCCTGTCCCTGTTCCTGTCGTACGAGGGCGTGCACGGCGACGCCAACCCGTTGCGCACCTCCAGCGCACCCGCGGTGCTGTCCATCGACACCGCGCTGTACGCGCTCGGCCAGGCGGAGCAGGACGCCGCAGCGGCGACCCCGACCAGCGACTTCCAGAAGCAGATCTCCGTCGCCGCGCAGAGCCTCGCGGCCGCCGCCGGGGACGACATCGGCGGACCCGCGGGCCGGCAGGCCCTGCAGACCGTCGCCGGACTGATCACCGTCTACGCCGTGGAGGTCCGGCAGGCCCAGCAGGAGCCCGCGGGCAGCGTGCTGCGCGAGGCGTACCTCAGCTACGCGACGAGCATCCTGACGGACGAGGGCTCCGGCATACAGGCCCGGCTGAAGGTTCTGCAGCGGCAGCAGCGCGCCGCCGTGCACCGGCAGACCTCCTTCGGCCCGCCGCTGTGGCTCGGCTGGAGCCTGACCCTGCTGCTCGCCCTCGTGCTGGCCGCCGCCCTGCTGGAGACCCAGCTGTTCCTGCGCCGCCGCTTCCGGCGCCGGTACAACCGCGGACTCCTCGCGGCCGGCGCCCTGCTGGCGGCCGGGCTCGCCGTCACGCTGCTGTTCACGCAGTGGACGCACGCCGGGATGGCGGACACCCGGCACCTGCTCGACCGCCCGCTGAGCGGGCCCGCCATCCCCGACGCGGGGCGGCACACCGCCTCGTACCTGGCGGACACCGGCTTCCGCGCGGCGGCGGCCGGATGGATTCTGATAGGAGGCGTCCTGCTCATGGCACTGGCCGAGACGGGCCTGCGGCGGCACATCGACGAGTACCGGTTCAGGCCGCGGTGAGCGCCCACGGAAGCGGTGCCGCACGCACCGCCGCGCGCGGCCGGCGCCGTACCCGCACCGTGACGGTCCTGGCGAGCTGCCTGGCCCTGCTGGCGGCGGCCGTCGTGCTGGGCGTCCGCGCCCTCGGACAGGAGCCGACCGTCACCCTGCTGGCCAACTGGACCGGCGACGACGAACGCAACTTCCGCACGGCGGTCATCGAGCCCTTCGAGCACAAGTACCACGTCCACGTCGACTACCAGGGCAGTTCGGCCGAGAGCCAGGTGCTCGGCGCCGATGTCGAGGCCGGCACCCCGCCGGACGTGGTGGTGCTGACCGGACCCGGCGAACTCGCCGACTACGCCCACCAGAAGCAGCTCCAGCCGCTCGACGGCCTCGTGCCCCGCCACGACTTCGGCTCCTCCTGGGTGACCCCGCTGGCGGACGGGCACGTGTACTGGTTCCCGCTCAAGGCCGACCTGAAGAGCATCGTCTGGTACCCGGCCGGCACCGGCGAGCAGCAACTCCGGGAGGCCCGGGACCAGCCGGACCAGTGGTGCGTCGGCATGGGCTCGGGGGCCACCAGCGGCTGGCCCGGCACGGACTGGATCGAGGACATCCTGCTTCAGCAGCACGGCCCGCGCACCTACCAGAAGTGGGCGGCCGGCCGCCTGCCCTGGCGGTCCCCGCAGGTGAAGCAGGCGTGGACGACCTGGGGCCGCCTGATGGGCGCCGGGACGTCGCAGACCCTGCTGCGGCGGGAGCTGAAGACCGGCTACCAGGACGCGTCCGGACCGGTCGCCGGGCACCCGCGGGGCTGCACGCTGGAGCACCAGGCGTCGTTCATCCGCACCCAGTCGGACGCCTGGAAGCGCGTCGACGGCCGCTACGAGCCCTCCGCCCGGCTCATCCCCGGGGCCACCGCGACCGACGCCTGGGAGGTCTCCGGCGACCTGGTCGCCCTGGTGCACGCCACCCCGCAGGCGAAGCAGCTGATCCGCCACCTCGCCTCCGCGGCCACCCAACGAGCCTGGAGCACCGCCGAGTCCGGCTTCTCCGTCGACGCCAAGGCCCAGCCCGCCTCCGGGGCGGCCGGCCCCGCCTGGCACCGCTCGCTCGCCGCGACCCTCCTCGACCAGCGGGCGGCGCACTGCTTCGACGCCTCCGACGCGATGCCGCCCGCGGTACGCGACGCGTTCGCGGAGGCGACGATCGAGTACCTGGCCCACCCGCGCGACCTGGACGCCCTCCTGGCATCCCTCGACACCCTCGGTCAGACCCCGGGCCTGACCTGGGTGCCGTCGGTGTGCGACCAACTGCCCTGAGCAGGCTGTCGGGATGCTCAGCCCCGGCCCCACCGCAGGGTCAGCGCACGCCCCTGCGCCCGGCCCGCCTCGGCGGCCGGGCGGCGGGTGGCGGGATCCAGGGCGTTGGTTCCGATGGCCGCCACCGACGCCTCGTCGGGCGCGACCACCACCACCTCCGCACCCTGGGCGCGCAGTTCCTCGACGGACCGCTCCAGCGGCTGCTCGCTCGGGAACGGCTCGGCCGGACCCAGCGGCACGATCACCAGCACCCGGTCCGCGCCGGCGGCGAGGTCCACGTTCGCGATCGAGCGCACCCCGCCGTCGACGTACCGGCGCCCGCCGATCGTCACCGGCGGCCACACGCCCGGCACGGCGCAGCTCGCCGCGACGGCGTCGACCAGCGGCACGCCCGAAGCCCGCTCGAAGACCCGGGGCTCACCGCTCTCCGCCTCCACCGCGACGATTTTCAGCGCGCGCTCCGGCCACCCGTGGGACGGCAGCCGTGACTCGATCACGGCGCGCCGCTCCGACTCCGCGACCGTTCGCGTCTCCAGCGCGACGCGCCCGACCGCACGCCGCAACTCCGGCACCGAGGCCCCCGAGCCCATCGCCGCGCCGATCTCCGCGGCGAACTTCTCCAGGTCCATCTCGGCCGTGATCTCCTCGGACTGCAACGCGGGGTCCACCTGCCGGGCGTACAGCTCCTCCAGGCTCAGCCCGCTGCCCAGCTGTGCCGCGACGGCGGACCCGGCCGAGGTCCCCACGAGCAGATCGGCCCCGCTGACGTCCTGCCCCGCATCGGCCAGCCCGGCCAGCAGCCCGGTGATCCACGCGATCCCGCCTACGCCACCGCCGCCCAGCACCAACGCCTCGGTCATCTCAGCTCCTTGAACGTCTCGATCTTCACAGCGGCAACGCCCCGCGCGCGGACGACCATTCCGGACCCGCGTGGGACGCGCAACGATTCCGGCCGCGCCCCTACAACCAGTCCCGGCGCTTGAACACCACGTACAGCGCCGTACAGACCACCGCCATCAGCCCGATGGCGAACGGATAGCCCAGCGCCCAGCGCAGTTCCGGCATGTGGGCGAAGTTCATGCCGTAGATCGTCCCGACCAGCGTGGGGGCGAACAGGATCGCCGCCCAGGAGGAGATCTTCTTGACCTCCTCGTTCTGTTCGAACCCCGCCTCCGCCAAGGCGCGCATCTCCGCGTTCTGCTGCTGGGTGACGAGGGTCGCGTTGACGGTGAGGATCTCGGTGAGGGCCTGGCGGAAGCTGTCGACGCGTTCGCTGACGTGCGTGACGTGGTCGGCGACGTCGCGGAGGTAGCGCTGGAGTTCCTCGTCCGTCTCGTACTTGGCGAAGCCCGCCATGAGGCCGTGCAGCATGCCGACCAGGGGACGGGTGGCACGCTGGAACTCGACCGTCTCGCGGGAGAGTTCGTAGATGCGGCGGGAGACCTCGGGATCGCCGCGGAACACCTCGGTCTCGATCTCGTCGATGTCGTTCTGGACGCCGGCCACGACGGGCGCGTAGCCGTCGACAACCGCGTCGAGGATCGCGTACAGCACCGCCTCGGGGCCGAGCTTGAGCAGCTCGGGGGAGTCCTCCATGCGGCGGCGGACCGCCGACAGGTCGGGGGCCGCGCCGTGCCGGACGGTGATGACGAAGTCCGGTCCGACGAACACGTGCAGCTCGCCGAACTCGACCTCCTCCGGCGCGTCGAGGTAGCGGGCGGCGCGCAGAACGACGAACAGGGTGTCGCCGTACCGCTCCAGCTTGGACCGCTGGTGCGCCTCCATGGCGTCCTCGACCGCGAGCGGGTGCAGCGAGAACTCGGCGGCCAGGGAGTGCAGTTCGGCCTCGGTGGGTCGGGCGAGGCCGATCCACGCCATCCCGGAGGGCTGCTCGCGCAGTTCGCGGTAGGTCTCGGCGAGCGTGGCGGGGGAGGAGACGCGGACGCCGTTCCGGTACAGCGCCGCCTGGACGACGCTCGGCGGCTCGGGGGCCGCCGTGGCGTCGGGGGAGGGCGCGGGCGCCTCCCCGGCGGGCGGCTGTGGCGGGGTGAGGGAGCGGCGCCAGACGGACCTGCGGCCGCCGCTCCTGCCGCCTTCTCGCTCGGACATCGGCTGCCTCTTTCGTCGAGCCGGCGTACGGCGCGATCACTCAGCGAAGGTACGAGCAGGATATCGGCGGCGCCGTGCCGGGGGCCTGTCGGCGGTGCCGGGCCGGGCGAGAGCCGGGCGGCCGGCCGCGAGGTGGTCGGGCTCGTCGGCCGCGCGCCACGCGGCACGCACACACCGGGAGCAA